>WQYB01000071.1 GCA_009781475.1 Treponema sp. | reverse complement strand
TTTGTACGTAATCTTGTCACTTTTTCCTTTACTCATAAAGGAATCTTATCATGTCTTCCGATCTTTGTAAATTTTCACCTTAAAAAAGGCTGCCCAAGAATTACTTCTCGGACAGCCCCTTTTTTTGATAAAAAAAAGGGCTGTCTTTCGACAGCCTTTTTTATTGTAAGGACTTTACAATGCTATTCTATTGATTTAAAAGTCATCTTTTTTTCAAGCGTATTTGCGATGAATTGTGAAACTTTTCTTGCATCAGATTGAGGAATTCTCCTTGTTCTATTAAGAGATTCTTCAAAGAATTCACCAATTGTTTTGTACATATCAGGTAATTCATAGAATACTACTGCAAAATTGATCTGATTTGGTTTTAGAATTGTAAAAGAACCAGAAATTTCTTCAGGGTCTTTTGCTACCATTATTTTTGACTGATTCTTTGCGGTAAATATTTCCAATTCGTTATAACGCTTTGGAATACTTTCCCCCTGCATTCTGCTGACAGGTTCTTCATGTTTTTTAGGATATGTGGCTGGTTCAACTAAAACATGAAGTTTTTTTCCGCCGGAAATAAATTGTAATCCGCTGTCTGTATGGAAGATTTCTTTTACTCCCGCATAAGAGATAACTTCATAAATTGAATATGCTGATGTCGGGCTGAAGAATGAAGAAATAATATAACCTTGTTCACGAGGAAGTTTTTCTTTCATGTAAGCGTCAAACAAATCGCGGAATTTTACTTCAGTTTTTACAGCTGGAGCAGCTTTAGCGGAAGCAACTTTAGTTGCCGGCTTCTTAACAGCTGCTTTAGCGGCTGGCTTTTTAGCTGCGGTTTTAGCGGCTGGTTTTTTTGCGGCAGCTTTAACGGCTGGTTTTTTAACAGCTGCTTTCGCTGCAGGTTTTTTTGCCGCAGGCTTTTTAGCCGCAGTAACTTTTGATACAGTTCTTACTGCCGGTTTTTTAGCGGCAGGCTTTTTAGCAGCAGGTTTCTTTGCTGCAGCTTTTTTTACGGCTGGTTTTTTTGCCGCCGGTTTCTTTACAGTTGCCATTTTTCCCCCCTTCAGGAACCCTTGTTTAATATTGATAGGTAATTATAAACCTATCTTTTTTATTTATCAACTGTTTTCTTCACAAGGTGTCATACTGTAGTTTGACACCTTGCTAATGTAACAGCGCAGGTAGTTACAATGTCGTCTACAGATGCTCCTCTTGAAAGATCGCTTATAGGTTTAGCAAAACCTTGCAAGAAAGGACCGTATGCCTGAACCTTACCCAAACGCTGAACAAGTTTATAACCGATATTACCTGAATTTAAATCCGGGAAAATCATTACATTAACTTTTCCGCGTACAGGGCTGCCAGGAGCTTTTTTATCAAGAACCGATGGAACTAAAGCAGAATCAGCCTGCAATTCACCGTCAAATAAAAAGCCTGGATTTCTTTTTTCAAGAATTTCTACCGTATTTTGTACTTTTGATACATCATCATGTTTGGCAGAACCCTTTGTTGAAAAAGAAAGTAAAGCGGCTACAGGTTCAGTACTTAAAAATTCACGGCAGGATTGTGCAGCGCATTCTGTAATATCTGCAAGCTGTTCGGCAAACGGATTAGGTACTACAGCGCAGTCGGAGAAAATCATAGCTCCGTCTTTACCGTATTGAGGCTCCATTCCTGTCATTACAAAACAAGATGATGCGGTTTTAATACCAGGCGCGGTTCCTACAATTGAAAGTCCAGCTCTAAGAACATCACCGGTCGTATGAAGAGCTCCTGCAACCATAGCATCTGCATCTTGTAAATACAACATCATGGCTGCCCAGCGCAAGGTATCGGTAATATCAATTTTTGCCTGTTCCGGAGTAACACCTTTGTTTTTCCGTAATTCGTAATAAGTATCAGCGTATTTATCAAGATTCGCATTAGTTTCTGTACATACAATATCAATGCCTTTTAAATCAATTCCTTCTGCTTTTGCGGCTTCCTGAACATCCGCTATCTTACCCAATAAAGTAACTTTAGAAGCGAGTTTTTCATCGATTAGAATCCTTGCGGTTTTAATGATTCTTTCTTCTGTACCTTCAGGTAAGACAAGTTTTTTTGGAGATGACGCGGCTTTAGCCTTCATTTCCGTTACAAAATCCATATTTACCTCCAACGTATAGGATACTACGAAACCCTTATTAAAACAAGATATATAATTAATGACATTATAATTCACTTATATTTATGTGAATTAAATAAAAAAATTAATCTTCCCATTATTTTAATTATTTGTTATAATAAACAGCATGACAGAAGTATTTAACGATTTTATGGAAGATGCCGATTTTGATACTATTTTATCTCCCGATATAGATTTTACAGGTACTTTGCGTTTTGAAAAACCGTTTCTTATAAGGGGAAAGGTTTCCGGCGAAATTAACGCAAGCGGATTACTTGTAATCGATGAAGATGCAGTGGTAAATGCCAATATTCACGCTCTGCGTGTTTTAATTAGGGGGCAGGTTAAAGGTGATGTAACCGCTGTAGAAAAAGTCGAAGTTACCATAAACGGAAGGCTTTCGGGCAATGTAACAGCTCCTGAAATTTACATGGAAACAGGCTGCGTATTTAACGGAAGATGTACTATGGTAGGGAAAAGCGCATGAAAAAATTTAATAAAATCTTAATTTTTGTTTTTTTTACTTTTTTTACTTTTAATATTGGAGCGCAGTCACGGCCTGATGCTTTAGTAGAGTATCGTAATAATAATTTTGAACGCGCTGTTCAAATCTGCCGTGATGAAATTACAGACAATCCCAATAATATGGAATCGCATGTTGTAATCTGCTGGTCGCTTATTAGGCTTAATCGTCTTGAAGAAGCAATGCGTTATGCTCGTGCGGCAAGAGCTCTTAATCGATTTGATGTAAGAATTACACAAATCCTGGGAGAAATTTATTTTTACCAGGGCATGAATAATGAAGCGCTGCAGTTTTTTCAGGAATATGCTTCGGCAGCTCCTGAAGGAGCCAGAATAGATCAGGTTTATTATTTTATGGGTGAGATTTATATCCGGCAGGGAAAATTCCGCCATGCTGATATTGCTCTTTCTACCGCTGTTCATTGGGTTCCGAATAATGCCGCCTGGTGGGTAAGACTTGGGTTTACAAGGGAAAATGCAGGTGATTTAGGCGGAGCGATAGATGCTTATGACACTGCGCTTACTTTAAATTCACAGCTTACAGACGCTCAGCGCGGGATTGATCGAATTAGACGTACAATGTCCCAGTAATTCGAATGAAAAGTGAAAAAAAATCCATCGTTTCTAATTCAAACATTAGGCTGTAAATTAAATCAGCTTGAAAGCGAAGCCATAACCGATACTTTTTTAAAAGCCGGGTTTACTGCGGCACAAAGCGGTGAATCTGCGTCTGTAATAGTTATAAATACCTGCACGGTTACATCAAAAGCTGACCAAAAAGCAAGACGGTTAATAAGAAAAGTTTTACGCGATTATCCTGATTCGCAAGTTATTGTAACAGGCTGTTACGCGCAACTAGATAAAGATGAACTTCAAAAACTGGATGATGGAAATCCGCAAAGACTTTATATTATAAAAAAAGATGAAATCCTGGAATTTATTAGTAAAAATTTTCTAGAAGAAATTTCACACGGAGGCACGGAGGCACAGAGTTTAATTAATGAAAATAATCCGTGTAAATCCGTGAAAATCAGTGGGCATTATTATCCTAGCGGACAATTTGAATTTAATCCTGAAAAATTTTCCAGCCATACTCGAAGTTTTTTAAAGATCCAAGACGGATGCGATAACAAATGTACATATTGCAGGATACGTCTTGCACGAGGGCAGAGTATCAGTCTTGATGCAGAAGAAGTTTTATCGCGTCTTCGTATGTTGGAAAAAAATCATGCAGAAGCGGTATTAACAGGTGTTAATATTTGCCAGTATGGAAAAAAAATATTAACCACGGAGGACACGGAGGAACACGGAGGAAGAGAAAGTTCAAGAGATATTATTAATAACAAAAATTTTAATTTAGCCGAACTTTTGGATTATTTGTTATCAAACACTGAAAAAATTAATATACGGTTATCCAGTTTGGAGCCGGAAAGCATAAACGAAGATTTTGTAAAAATTATTTCTCATAAAAGAATCAGACCGCATTTTCATTTATCAGTGCAGTCTTGCAGTGAAACTGTTTTAAAGCGAATGGGGCGTAATTACAATTCGCAGATTATAGAAAAAACAGTGACTCTTTTACGAAGTGTAAAAGACGACCCCTTTATAGCCTGCGATATAATTACAGGGTTTCCCGGCGAAACCAAAAATGAATTTGAACAAACTTACAAACTTTGCCAAAAACTTGATTTTGCCTGGATTCATGTTTTCCCATATTCCAAAAGAAAGGGTACGCCGGCTTATTCATTCAAAGAAAATGTAACGGATAACGAGGTAAAAAAACGTGTTGCTCTTTTTACCGGCTTGGCAGAAAAAGGCAAAATAGCCTACATACAACGCTGGCTTGGCAGGGAAGCGGATGTGATTGTGGAAAATAGAAATAATGATAAAAAACAGGGGGTATGTTATGGAGTTACAGAAAATTATCTGAAAGCGCTTGTTTTGCACAATGAAGACCATGATTTAAAACCAGGCGAGGTATTTCGCTGCAGGGTCGTAAAAAAAGGGAAAAACAAGGATTATGACGTTGAAACTGTTTTAATGAGGCGAGTATAATAGAAAAATCCATAGTTTGCGGATTATATTCCGCAAACTACTTGAAATCATCAAGTTTGCGGATTATAATACTAATTAATGGATAGAATAAACCGCTTGGAATATTTAAATAAATTAATAAATTCCAAGGATAAACAGATAATTAAGGTTGTTTCAGGGGTTCGCCGGTGCGGAAAATCGACCTTAATGGAGATATACCGAGACTGGCTGCTTGAAAACAACGTTTGTAAAGAACAAATAATCTATATTAATTTTGAAGATATAGACTTTGAAAAACTGAAAGATTACCGCTTGTTGTATGAATATATAAAACCTCTTCTTCTTACAGATAGAATGAACTATATATTTTTAGATGAAATACAGCATGTTTCGCAGTTTGAAAAAGCAGTGGATAGTCTTTTTATCATGAAAAATACTGATTTATATATTACGGGTTCAAATGCATGGTTTATGTCAGGTGAATTAGCTACGCTTCTTACCGGGCGGTATATTGAAATAAAAATGCTGCCGCTTTCCTTTGCTGAATTCTGTGAAGGGCTCAGTATTTATAAACCTGATAAAAACTTTTCAAAACCGGAAAAATATGCGCTTTATTTAAACGAAAGTTCTTTTCCTTATACATTACAGTTAAACGGACAGCAAAATTATATCCGTGAATATCTTGCAGGTCTTTTTAATTCTATTATGTTAAACGATATAGTCGCAAGGCTTAAGATATCCGATGTTATGATGCTTGAAAGTGTTATAAGATTTGTATTTCATAATAATGGAAGTTTATTATCAACAACTAAAATTGCAAATACCATGACATCCGAAGGGCGTAAAATCGATCAAAAGACAGTTGAGAAATATTTAAAAGGTTTAACTGACAGTCTTATGGTTTATCAGGCAAAACGATATAACATTAAAGGTAAGCAGCATCTTTCTACCCTGGAAAAATATTATATAACTGATATTGGTTTACGTCATTTTTTATTGGGAGCCGGGAATGCAGATTATGGGCATATACTGGAGAATGTAATATATCTTGAACTGCTCAGACGCGGAAATGATGTTTTTGTCGGGCACATGACAGACGGCGAGGTTGATTTTGTAACTCAGAATGCCGGCGGCATTAAATACTATCAAGTTGCGGCAACTGTACTGGATCAAAATACCTTGCAGCGAGAGCTTGCATCATTTAATAAAATAAAAGATCATCATCCAAAAATATTATTAACACTTGACGAAATAGGCACTGGAACAAATAAAAACGGTATACAGCAGCTTAACGCACTTGATTGGCTGTTAACAATTTAATTACATATATTCGTCAATATATTTTCTTGGTTTTATAATTTTTAATTTTTCAATTTTTATATCATCAAAATCCTTATCCCCGGTTAATAATAAATCTACTTTTGATTCAATTGCATTAACCAATATAGGTAAATCATTAATATCTCTTATATTAGGATAATTTTTATTATTATTAATTTTCACATTTACTAATTCATATTTATATTTTTTTATAAATTCATAAAAATGTTCAGATTTTTCAGGAAATTTATTTTTAAATACATTTTCTGTTTCATTAATTATATATTGACATAATACCAATTTATGGTTTTTTGCTATATGAGAAAAGGCTTTTCCTATAGTTGATTCCGGAAATAAACCTGCTGATATTATTATATTTGCATCAACCATTATACGCATATTTAATTATTCATTTCTCTTCGTAATTCTTTTATATATTTCATCACATCATCAGGGTTTTTAAATCCAGCTTCTTTTGCAGTTCCTTTCATTGCTTTCTGGAAATCAGATAATGCAATAAGATTTGAATTTTGTAAAAAATATTTTCCATTATCTTCAAAAAATAAAATTTTATCTCCTTTTTTTATATTCATTTTTTCTCTTATATCCCGAGGTATTGTTATCTGTCCTTTTGATGTAACTCTGGCAACTTCCATATTACTCTCCTTACATTCCTTACTTTATATCAAATTAAGAGTTTTGTCAAATTAAAGCTATATTCAGTCTTATTACTTATCCTTAACTCCGCTCTATATCAATCATTTCCCCCAAATTCGCCCAAAAAACAGCCAAAATTACATAAAAAGATATAATTTTTAACAAATTTACGATTTTTACCAGAAATTTGACATTTTTCTCATAATCTCTTGACAAAACTCTAACAAAGTGGTATTTTATAATTAACCATAGCTATGGTTAAACTTGCCTTTATAAGGAGAAAAAAATGGCAAAAAAAGGTTTATTAATATTGGCTCTTGCAGCTTTAATTGCAGGAGGTGCATTTGCAATTGATGGTCTGTATGCTGGAGCAGAAGTTAGAGTTGATGATTTTATGGCAGATGAAATCATTGATAATTTGATAATTAGACCCTATGTTGGTTTTGAAACATCACTTGATATGGGATTAGATGCTTATGCTGAATTATCTATACCAATATTGTTTACAAAAGCCGGTGATACAGAAATAGACTTTGGTCTTGGTATTGATCTTGGAGCAACTTACTATTTAGAACTTTCAAGAACTTCAGAATTAGCTCTCTCACTTGATGTTTTTATCGAAAATTGGTTTGTAGATGGCTCTAAAATTGGTGTTGGTATGGAATTTGGCGCATTATTTACCCAATTTATGGATTTTGGCGATCTTTATATCGGCATTGATGTACCTTTTAATATTACTAATTATTGGGTTAAAGATCCTTTCGATTTTGTTGGACTTAACATTACTGTTGGTGTAGATAATATCGCTAATGCTATTGGCGCTGGTCTTACACTTTATAATGATATTCAGCCGGATGTAGATTTTGCTCAGTATGTTGATATTTTTGGTTCATATACAGCAGGTCCGCTTTTTGCACAACTTACAATCGGTATTCCTCTTTACAAAGATGGATTTAAAATTGAAGGTCTTACTATCATTCCTTATGCTGAATATTCACTTGACATGGGTTTAAAAATCTACGGCGAAATTCCAATTATGGGTATTGCTGCAGATTTGAGAGATTTAGGAATTGGTCTTCTTTTGGGAGCAAAATTTAGCTTCTAATCTTTATTCAGTTTATTGCTGATTAATAGAGCTGTCCGGGTATCCCGGGCAGTTTTTTTTTACCCCTTGACGAATATATTAGATTGTAGTATCTTATAATTAACCGTAATATGGTTTTAAATTTATCTTTTTAAGGAGAAAATGATGAAGAAAGGTTTATTAATTTTAATTCTTGCAGCTTTGGTTGCAGGAGGCGCGTTTGCAATTGACATGAGTGCAGGCGGCGGTTTGGATTTAGGTTTGGGTTTTGCCAAAGATGTTGATACCATGATAACAATTGGCGCTTATGGTTTCTTTGATGCAACCTATGCTGAAGCTTCTGTTGGTTTTGGATATATGCTTGGTGATTATAGCGGATTAGCATTTTCAATAGGAGTACTTGGTAAGTTTCCAATTGAAATTTCCAGAGAAATTACAGTATTCCCTGCAGCAGGTATTACTTTAAGTGTACCTGAGTTTGATTTTGATTATAAATCAATTAATCTTAATATTGGTGGTGGCTTGGATTATTCTTTAAGCAGAAGCATGTATATTAGAGGTATGTTACTGTATGGTACTGATTTTGATGCATTCTTTAAAGCTCATTCTTTTACAATTAGAGCCGGAGTTGGCTTTAGATTCTAATAACTAAAACTCATGTTATAAAAAGCGCCGGCAATCCGGCGCTTTTTTTTGGTTGACAAAATCCGTTAAAACACTGTAAAATAACCCCAATGAGCAAAAAATATGTTATTTTTGCTTATGTTTTAATGTTTAAAAGGAGTTTTAAAGATGCCAAGTAGTAAAAAAAAGCGCGGTGTTTCCGCTGTTATGAATAAAAATGTAAATTTCCAAATTAAGCACATTCTAATAATTGTTGGAATTATAGTGCTTATATTACTGCTTGTTTTTACATTCATGACTATATATAGAGCATCGGTAAATAGAGCTGTTGAAAGAGCTATGATAGCAGATGACGGCGATGAAACAGGAGTATCAGGAGAACAGGCATCTGGCGGAGGAGCAACCACAACAACATCTGGCGGAGGCGGAACAACAAATGCAACGTCGGCTACAAGCGGTCCTGGCACACCCGGGCTTATGTATACAATAAGAAATAATGATGAATACACAGTGAGAGCAGGTACTGCAAGAAGCGGTGCTATAGTAATACCTTCTCATCATAATGGTTTACCTGTGACTCAGATTCACCCCGGTGCTTTCGAAAATTGTACAGAAATTACCAGCATTACCATTCCAAATACTGTAACAAGAATCGAGCAAAGAGCGTTTCTTGGCTGCACAAACCTTACAAGAATTAATATACCAAATGGCGTAACAAGTATTGGAGTAAATGCATTTGAAGGCTGCACAAGACTTACCAGTATCACTATACCGAATACCGTGGAATTTTTGGGATCATCTGCGTTTAGAAACTGTTCAAGCCTTACCAGTGTTACTATAGGTAATAGAGTGGCTGGTATCAACATAAATACATTCGAAGGATGTAAAAGCCTTACAAGTGTCACTATCGGTAGTAGAGTATCTTCTATCGGGTCTGCCGCATTTGCAGAATGTTCAAGTCTTACCAGTATTACTATCCCAAATAGCGTGGCTTCTATCGGTGCTGGTGCATTCAGGGATTGTAATAGACTTGTTAGAGTAACTATTCAGGGAATGATTACTTCGATTAATTTTTCAAGAACCGCATTTGCCGGAGATTTACGAAACAAGTACTTTGAAACCACCGGGGGTATGGGTACTTATACTCGTGCTGATGGATCTGCTAGGTCCTGGACAAAACGATAAGATATTTTTATAATTGTTGTTTATTTAAAAAGCGCCGGACTATCCGGCGTTTTTTTTTGTTTTACTCCAGGATTTATTCGCATTTTGCATAAAAACATAATTATTGACATTTAATTAGAAATTTATTAGGATTATGTTAATATCCAAGGATTGAGAGGATAAAACATGGTAAAAATTCTGGTTGTAGATGATAGCATAATAATGAGAAATATAGTCAAAAATACATTTGCATCATTGAAAGTTCCCTTCGATTGCCTGGAAGCGGAAAACGGAAATCAGGCATTACAATTATTGGAAAGTAATAATATCACTATTGTTTTTCTGGACTGGAATATGGAAGGAATGGATGGTATAGAGTTTTTAAAAGTTGTAAGAGCTATGCCAAAATACAAATCTTTGCCAATTGTCATGGTTACTTCAGAAAAAGGAAAGTTCAGCGTAATTAAGGCTCTTAAAAGCGGAGCTACCGATTATATAGTAAAACCTGTTATTGAAAAAGTTTTTAAAAATAAAGTAACAGAATTATTGGTATTAGCAAGGGATTAATATGGAACAGTATATTCAGCCATTTGTAGAGGGCAGTGAAGAAGTTTTCCGTGATTTATGTAACACGGAAGTAAAAGCAGGCAGAGCATTTTTTGTTTCAAAAGATCAATTTGAATCAATATGGGATATATCCGGGATCATCGGGCTTTCCGGTGAAGCAAACGGCGCTGTTGCTTTATCGTTAAAAGAACCTACGGCTGTCGGACTTACAAAAATCCTTACAGGCAACGAGCACGATTCAATCGATAAATTTGTTACAGACGCAATGGGAGAAATCATTAATATAATTGCCGGAAATGTTAAAAATGTTTTTGAAAAAAAACATCGTATAAAAATTTCCATGCCTTCCATTATAAAAGGGAAAGCGCATTCTATTGTATGGCCGTCTGAAAAAGCCAGAATTATCTGTATTCCATTTACAATATTTACTGATCAGGAATTTTGCCTTTCAGTAGCAATGGAACAAGCCAAATGAAAAAAAAACGCACTGCCATCAAATATTTCGGAGCCAGATTAATATTAGGTCTGTTTTTTATCTCCTCACTTATGGTTCTTCTTATCTCTTTTGTTGTAAGAAATCAAATGAACGCATCAGGAGAAATGCTCACAGAAGTAACTCAGAGCCATTTAATAAGTGCAGCTCAGGCATTGGCTGAATATGTAAGCACCGAAGAACTGGATCTTTACCACACAACAGAAGATACAGAAACTCAAGAGTTTCAGGAATTAAAACACAGGCTTGACACGTTTGCTGAAGACAACAATCTACTCTATGCATATTATTGGCGATATTACGGAAACAACCAGCTTCAATTCATTGTTGACAACGATTTTGATCCTGAAGAAGAAGTAGGACCATGGGAAATTACCGATATTGTTGAAGAATTTGCTTTATCAGCTCTAGCCGGAAATATTGGCGTAACGGATTTGACTTCAATTGTCCCAACCTGGGATGGACTTATTACAGCTTATGCTCCTGTTTATGACAATGATGGAAATATTTACTGTATAGCCGGCGTTGATATCAGCCAAAGTTATCTTTTTATCCAGCGCAGAAACGCGCAGCGCATGACTCTTCTTCTTTTAATCGCCGTTCCGTTTTCGGTAATTTCCGGCATCCTTAACATGATACTTTACCGCCGCAGAGCAAAACAAATAGAAGAGGCAAATGTAAACCTTGCCAATGAGCGGGATATCATACAAACCATGAAAGACAATATCGATCAGGGAATATTTCTCATGGATTTAAACCTCAACATCCTTCCGCAATATTCCAGTACACTGATTTCCATTCTTTCTTATCACGAGCCGGATCTTACGGGAAAAAACTTTATTGATATTCTGAACGCTTCACTTGATCATGAAGAGCTTCAAATCATGAAAGATTATTTTTCCATGGTTTTTTCAAAAGAAAAAGTTGCAAAATTACTGGATGAAACTAATCCGATTGCCGAATTCGAATATAAAGTTGATGATAATATAAAATATTTAAAAACCAGATTCCAGTTGATTGAGCAGGCAGCTTCAGAGCCTGTTGTAATCGGGCTTATCCAGGATATATCAAGAGAAAAAGAAATTGAAAATGAACTTCAAGTCCAGAAGGAAGCCCAAGAAATAGAAATGAAAAACATGTTCGATGTTATCAAAATTGATCCTCTGGTTTTCCAGGATTTTATTGAAAGTACAGATTCGAATTTCAACAGCATCAATACTCTGTTAAAAGATCAAAATGTAACAGAAAAACAGGTAGTTACAAGAATATTCCAGTATGTCCATGCCATAAAATCCAATGCTATTATTCTTGGTCTTGAAAACCTGGGAAATAAACTTCATATTCTCGAAGAAGAAATAAAAACCACATCCGGCAAGGATACAGTTACCATAAATGATGTCCTTAGTCTGGCAGTTAAGATAGAAACATTTATGCAGGAAATGGATTCTTATATAGCCATAGCCAAAAAGATTAACGCTTACAAAGTTTCGAACCAGTTGGATACAATTCTAATAAACTCTCTTATTAAAGCCGTAGAAAGATTAACAAGCCAGCTTAATAAAAAAGCAAGTATAAAAGCCGGTTTTATAGATTTGGATATTCTGGAATCAAAACTGCGAAAACCAATAAGAGACATTTTATATCAATGCGTAAGAAATTCAATTTTCCACGGCATAGAAACAATAGAAGAAAGAAACAAAAAGAATAAAAACCCCAGCGGGCTTTTAACCTTTGCAGTTAAAAATGTTGACGGAAAAGCAGAAGTCACATTCGCCGACGATGGCAGCGGCTTTGACTGGCAGAAAATCAAGAAAAAATACCAGGAAAAAAATCCCGGCAAACCTGTCGACAAAAAAGTTCTGCTTAGTTCTGTCTTTATGCCGGAATTTTCCACTGCTGACGAAACCAGTACTGCAGCCGGTCGCGGTGTAGGTTTGAGCCTCGTAAGAGACATTGTTAAGGAAAACAAAGGAACAATTAGTGTAAACTCAACAGAAGCCGGTTTAATGTTTAAGTTTACATTCCCCTTTTTAAAGAAGAAATAATCAACTTTCTTAATGAATTTGCTTGTGGATGGGAGACTCTTGACAATGTGTACACAATGCACAATAATTACATCCATTAGGAGATTTATATATGCTTGCTATTAATGCTACAAAAGCAAGGAATGAATGGAGCATGCTTGTTGATTCAGTTATCAGAGAAAAACCGGCATTTATAAAAAAAACGAGAGATTATTTATTTTTATCTGATTTGAATGTTTTAGAAAACATATTATCTGTTTATTCTTTTAATGCCGAAACAATTACCGAAGAAGACGGTTCCATTACAATTTCTCTTGATGAAATAGATTTAATTGAAAATGCTCCTGATATACCAAGCGCTGTTTCAAAATTAGCTCATGCTATACTAGAATATTCAGAGGATTATTTCAATGAATTCGCTTATTGGTCTAGAGGCAGCAGAAAATCCCATATTCCATTTGTTTTTAAGGCATTAATTATTAATAATGCAGATAAAATTGGAGAACTAATAAAATGCCGTCATGGAAAGATTTGAAGCGTTTTTGCGAGCGTGACGGTTGGGAATTATATAAAAACACAGATCATTATTTTTATAGAAAGGATAGTAACGAGGGAATGCCAAGGTTTACCAAAATTTCTAAAGGTACTGGTGAAATTAAAGGAAATCTGTGGAATAAGATATTACGCAGACAATTACAAGTAACTAAAGAATACTTCAACAGTAAAATATAATTTTTCTCATTTTCCCTTGACAAGTTAGTCCAGTCCGGGCTAAGTTATATATATGAAAAATACAGTTAATACAATTTCAATTCACGAAGCAAAAACCAACTTTTCCAAGTTAGTTAAAAGAGCAGAAGCCGGTGAAACTATCTACATTGGCGCTTATGGCAAGCCGACAGTGGCTCTTGAAGCTGTCGATCAAAGAGATATTAGAGCAAAAAACCGAGCTGCAGCTTTTGGTTGCATGAAAGATATAATCCCTGATGGTTTTGAAATTAAATGGACAGACGATGAACTATATGAAATGTTTTATAGTTTTATGACGAGAGAGGAATTTGATAAATTATGACAAATTTGCTTTTAGATACTAATGTTCTTCTCTGGATATTTTGGGATGATGAACGAATTAATTCAATCAAAGAATTAATATCATCTAAAGAAGTTGATGTATTTGTTAGTATAGTTTCTCTTTGGGAAATATTAATTAAAGTAAGAAAAGAAAAACTAAATATAAGTATCGATGAATTGTCTTTTTTCATGAAAAAACATGATTTTTTTGAATTATCTTTAAATAGCAGTTATTTAAGTGAATATCAAAAACTACCCAAGTTTCACAAAGATCCCTACGACCATATGCTTTTAGCGCAAGCTATTACTTGTCCCATGCGCCTAATTACTGGCGATGCAGAATTAGCACAGTATTCTTCACTGGTAATGGTCATTTAAAATTTTTCTCATTTTTTAAAAATTTGCTTGACAAAATCAAAATTAACGTGTACATTTCAAACTCCGGGATTTTTTTTATTTTCCGGGTGATATTTGGCAACAAGTCCAGCACCTAGTTTGAGGTTTTGGTTCTGTGAAAAACACAGGATTATAAGTCTCAAATTAGGTGCTGGATATTAGGGAAGGGGAGAGTTGTCCAGCACCTAATTTGAGGTCGGCAATCTGTGTAAAACACAAGACTGTAGGTTTCAAATTAGGTGCTGGATTCGAGTTTCAATTTGACGGTTGGAACTCGTGAATGTATGACAGCAAGCTGGAAACGGCGTGTTTGTTATACAAAGTAGGTAGTTTTGACTATTGTTGCAAATGGTCAAAACAAGCAGCAAGCGTAATAGAAACGCTATGGCGTTTCTATTTTGAAGTTTCACTAAAG
>WQYB01000070.1 GCA_009781475.1 Treponema sp. | reverse complement strand
TCCTCAATTAAATGATGAACAGAAAAAAAATATTTTTGATTTAACAAAAACAAATGATTTAGGTTATCATGCAGGTCTTTCGGAAACAGCGGCAATTATGCATCTGCGTCCTGATTTAGTTGACATGAAAGCTCAGGATGTAAGTGAAAGCGCTAGTTTGGGCCGCCTTGCCGAGTTAAGAGAAAAAGGAGTTTTTTCGGGTTTTAACTGGTATTCAGAGTTTCCATATCATTTCGCGGGAGATCCAAGTCCCGCTACACCAGAACTAGGTAAAACAATTATTGATATGTACTGCGAAAATCTTGCAGATGTTATTCGCGCGGTAAAAAACGATAATGAGTCGGAAAAATTTATAAAAGAATTTAGTTTAATGAGTCAGAATCCGCAATAATATGATTAAAGCGCTTTTAGAATTATTTTGGGCTTTTATTATTATAGGATCGTCAATTTTTGGCGGCGGTTATGCCATGATGCCCGTTTTGCAGCGTGAATTAATAAATAAACGAAACTGGATTACGATGGAAGAAGTGATGGATTATTTTGCCATCGCTCAAATTACGCCGGGTATTATCGCCGTTAATGTCGCGACCTTTGTCGGTTATAAACGTTTGGGTTTTTTAGGCGGAATTATCGCAACGATTGGACTTATACTACCCGGTGTAACGCTTATGATAATCATCTCGGTTTTTATAAAACAATTTGCGGATTACGAAATTGTACGTCACGCTTTTGTTGGAATAAGAATTGCCGTTTGCGCTTTAATTTTTGATACTTTAATTAAACTGCAAAAAGGCGTTATTCAAAATTATAAATCTGTAATTATAATTATTTGCGTTTTTATTCTGTCGGCAGTGTTTAGTTTTTCTCCTGTTTTTTTAATTTTGGGCAGCGCTCTTGCGGGATTTCTTTTTTTTCGTCCGCCTTCAAGTTCTAAATCCGCGCCTGTTTTACCTAACAATGAAAAAAATAATGAAGAAAGCGTGCCCGATCAGGAGAATGAAAAATGAACCTGATTGTTTTATACCTTGAGTTTTTTAAAATAGGTTTATTTGCCGTAGGAGGAGGTCTTGCGACAATTCCTTTTCTTTTTGAAATGGCTGACAAGTACGAATGGCTTGATTATGAAATGATTGGAAACTTTTTGGCGATTGCTCAATCCGCGCCTGGTGCGATCGGCGTTAATATGGCAGCTCAAACTGGTTATCAGGCGGCAGGTATACCTGGAAGTTTCATCGCCGTTTTTGGCCTTATAAGTCCTGCCATCGTTGTAATTATTTCTTTATCAATTGTATTAAAAAGTTTTAAGGAAAATAAAATTGTGTTATCTGTTTTTTCCGGGCTTCGCCCCGCTTCGGCAGGACTTCTTGCAGCGGCAGGTTTTGGCGCTTTAAAAATCGCTCTTTATATGAAAGACGCTCCCGTTTGGTACAACTCCATTAAAATAAAAGAAAGTATTATTTTTATTATATTATTTTTGATTATTTATAAATTTAAAGGACATCCGGTTATATATGTAGCTATAGGAGCTATTATCGGAATTTTATTGGGATTATTAAAAGTGATTTAAATATGCTGGAAATAAAAGGTAAATATAATACCGCAAAAGTTTTTACAGATTCGTTGGATGAATTATCACGAGAACAAATCGAACAGTTATGCGATCAGAGTTTTACATCAGGCAGCCAAATCAGGCTGATGCCCGATGTTCATGCGGGAGCAGGCTGTACGATTGGAACAACGATGACAATAAAAGACAAGATTGTTCCAAACCTTGTCGGCGTTGATATTGGCTGCGGAATGGAAACTCTTATTATTCCATCTGATGATAAAATATCAAAAAAGTTTGATCCTGCGATTTTAGATAAATTAATTTATTCGCAAATCCCTAGCGGAATGAAAGTAAGAGATACGTCGCATGAATATGTAGAGCAAGTGTCATTGGACAAAATTAGATGTCCTTCTTTTAAACTGGATCGCGCCAGAAGAAGTATTGGAACACTTGGCGGTGGAAACCATTTTATTGAAGTTAATCGTGATGATGAAAACAATTTGTATATCGTTGTGCATTCCGGCAGCCGCCATTTGGGCAAAGAAATTGCGGAGTATTACCAGAAAGAAGCGTGTAATCAATTAAAAACGAAAGATATATTTGATATTCCAAAAGATCTAGCGTATGTTAGCGGTGAACTATTTGAAAATTATATAAATGATATGAAAATCACCCAGCATTTTGCTCTTGTTAACCGCAAAGCAATGTTAGATGTAATTAAAAAAGGACTGGATATCCCAGATAATAACGCTCATGAGCAATTTTCCACGATTCATAATTACATCGACACAGACGAAATGATTTTGCGAAAAGGCGCTGTCTCCGCTAAAATGGGAGAAAAACTAATTATTCCGATTAATATGCGTGACGGCAGTATAATCTGCGAAGGATTGGGCAACCCCGACTGGAATTATTCAGCTCCTCACGGCGCAGGAAGAATTATGAGCAGAAATAAAGCTTTTGCAACGCTAAGTATGGAAGATTACAAAAAATCGATGGAAGGAATATATTCAACATCAGTTAATAAAAAAACATTAGACGAAAGTCCATTTGCGTATAAAAAAATGAATGAAATAGTTATTAATATTGAACCTACAGCAAAAATATTAAAGATTATAAAACCTGTGTATAATTTTAAGGCTGCAGAATAACAATCTTTAAATAATTTACTTGATAAATCTATAAATATGTTATACGATTTAAAGTATCATAAGGAGAAAGTTATGGAAAACACGCATAATGACGATTGTATAAAATGGGATAACGGTTATCTGATTGGTAATGACGAGGTAGATGCACAGCATCGACAATTATTTGAACATGTAAATAACCTTATATGCTCCTGTGATAACGGCTCTGATATAAAAAAAGTAAAAGAAATTCTCGATTTTCTTGTTAATTATGCAGTCCAGCATTTTGACGACGAAGAATCCTTGCAAATAAAATGTAATTATCCAGAATATTCAAAACATAAAAAAATGCACGACGATTTTAAAATTACCGTAATCGATCTTGTAAAACGATTTAACGAAAAAGGCTGTTCAATAGAGTTATGTGCTGATATTAAAAAAATCGTTATCAAATGGCTGCTCAATCACATTATTTGCGAAGACAAAAAAATCGGTATTCATATGAACAGCGTCGATGATGTGGAGATTTGAGAAAATAGTAAAAGTTGTTTTTATTGTCTGCGGATTGACGCTGATTAAACGCGGATTTTATTTTCCAGCATTTTTTTGACTTCCTTATCAAAGTCAGAAACAATTTTTTGGGTTTTATTAAATTCGTCATATTCGGATTCGGCTTTTTCGTCTGCTTTTTCTTTTGAGATTTTACCTTTATCGGATAAGATTTTAAATTTGCGAAACGACAAAAATTCATTTACGCTTTTCGCAAATTCTTCCATTGTAAATGTATTTTCCTGTTCGATTAAATCTTCGATATAATCAAAATACCCTGTAACGGCTCTTTCCAAACGTCTAATTTCTTTTTCGGATAAATAATTTTTTGCAATGGTAACATCAGACTTTAAAATACGCCCGTCTGGAGAGTTTTTCCAGGTAGTCAACCCCATGTTTTCTTTACTTTTATCTGCTTTGGAATATATTATTTCTGCGGCAGTAAGACCAGCAATAGCAAAATGAAATTTGTTTTGCACCATCGCAAAGAAGTCCTGGGTTAATTGCGAGTTTTTGTTGTAATCAATGCTGCATTCTGCAAAAATATCTGTAATCTGCTGCCATATACGGCGTTCGCTTGCACGAATTGAACGAACCCGATCCAGCAATTCACGAAAATAGTCTGTTCCAAAAATTGTTTTTCCCTGCTTAAGGCGTTCATCGTCCAATACAAAACCCTTTGTAATAAATTCTTTCAGAGTTTTAGTAGCCCATATACGGAATTGGGTTGCTTTAGCGGAGTTTACACGGTAGCCTACGGAGATTATGGCGTCGAGGTTGTAGAATTCCATTTTCCGCATTATTTCTCTATTACCTTCTTTTTGAACTGTTTCCAAAATGGAAATAGTTGCCTCTCTATTCAATTCACCGTCATCATATATATTTGATAGATGTTTGCTGATTGCTGGAACCTGGACATCAAATAGTTCTGCCATTACTTTTTGGGTAAGCCAAGCAGTTTCATCTTTTATCCCTACATTGATATTTATATCTTCTTGCGGGGTTCTATATATTAAAAACTGTAATAGATTAGTCATTGGTATATACTATACGATTGTAAAGGTACTGTCAATAGAAAAGAGTGACTATATATAAAAAATATGCTACAATCCTCCCATGCCCTTATCATGGAACGAAATTAAAACCAGAGCAGCCTCATTCGTTCTTGAGTGGAAAGACAGCACCACAGTTAAAGAAAAAGCCGAAGCACAAACATTCCAAACCGAGTTTCTAAAAATATTTGGAGTATCAAGAAAAAAAGTCGCACTCTTTTGGCGATGACAGCCAGCGTGTTGCGTTTTTGTTTGAACTGTACCAAAATTTGTCTGGCGAGTTGTTTGTGGAGGGGAAAAAGGGGAGAGGAAAAGGGTGAAGAGGAATTATCTTGTCAAAATAAACATGATGATATATAATATTTAGTGAAGATTTATCAAAAATAAAGATTTAGGTATTTATTTGTGGAAGAATTCATAAAAAGCAAGATGAATATAGTCTTTTCTGATTTCCTAAACTTTGCTGGAAAAGAACGTTTATGCGAATTAAAAGATTTTAACTATTGTGAGAGAAAGTTTCCAATATATAACAATATAAAACATCAGCAACTTTATTTATTGCGTTATTTTCCAGCTTACTTAAGCGAGTATAAATATTTATATCAAAAGATAACAAATGAGGCAAAACTGACTGAGTATAATGTGCTGTCAATAGGTTGTGGGTGTTTCTTAGATTATCATGGTTTAGTTTTTGCATTATCACAATCATCAAAACCAATAAAATATACTGGTATTGACATTATTGAATGGAATTATAATCATCTCTTTTTAGATCAAAATATCCAATTTAGCCAAATAAAAATAGAAGACTATGAATTCCCTTTAAGTACCGATCATAATATTATTTTTTTCCCAAAATCATTAAGCGAGATACCTGATGATGGGCTTAATGTTTTATTAGGAAATTTGCAAAAAATTAATTTTACATCCGATTATATATACTTAGTTTCTTCAACTATGGATAAAGGTTTTGTGCATGATGAAGGAAAATACAAGCGAATAATTAGTGCTTTTGAAAATATTAGTTTTTATTGTAATAGTTACCAACCAACGCAAGAGCTTAAGAAGAAAGCATTTTTACATTTTGATAATGATTTTTATTACCCTGATTCTGTTAAAAACTATCTAAATTCATTACATGAAAAATGTGTTGAATATACTACAAACAACAAAAATTGCAAAGATGATTGTATAAATATAACTCGTTCTCCCATATTAACTACTAACCATGTTAGTTTTATTATTAATATTTTAGAAAGGAAAATATGATTATTAGTGCAAGTAGAAGAACCGATATTCCCGCATTTTATTCAGAATGGATGTTAAATAGAATAAAAGAAGGTTATGTATATGTAAGAAATCCAATGAATATATATCAAATAAGTAAAGTAAATCTGGATCCTGATATAGTTGATTGTATTGTTTTCTGGAGTAAAAATCCTGAACCCATGCTTGAAAAACTCCAATTCTTAAATGAATATATTTATTATTTTCAATTTACACTTAATTCATATGATGATGATATAGAAAAGAAATTACCTCCCAAAAAAAATATAATAGAAACCTTTAAGAAATTATCTGATAAGATAGGACCACAAAAAGTTATTTGGAGATATGATCCTGTCTTGTTTAATATGCGGTATACAATAGAGTATCATATCGAAAAATTTGATGTTATTGCAAAGCAGTTAAAAGGTTATACAGAGAAGGTAACTTTCAGTTTTATTGATTTTTATAAAAAAATTACCGAAAATATTAAATCTAATGGTATAATTGGAATAACTTCTGAAGAAAAAAATACGCTTGCTAAAAGTTTTTCAAAAATAGCAATAGAAAATAATTTTTTAATTGATACTTGCGCAGAAGATATTGATCTTTCGCGATATAATATTAAACATGCAAGATGTATTGACGATAAATTAATCGTAAAATTAATTGGCAGTAATTTGTCTGTGGAAAAAGATAAAAGTCAACGCCTTGAATGTGGCTGCGTTGGGTGTATCGACATCGGAGTATATAACTCATGTCCAAATGGATGCGTTTATTGTTATGCTAATTATAGTCATAATACTGTTATTAATAATTGTAAAAAACACAATCCATTATCACCATTACTTATTGGAGAAAAAAATGATTCCGATGTTGTCAATGAAAGAAAAGTCTCAAGTAATAAAATAATGCAGAAAGACTTATTCTTATAGATTGTATCCTTCTTTTTGCATCATATATTCTTTAATAATAATATAAAATCCCTCTCAATCAACTCAAACGTCAAATTGACATCCACCCAACCATATAATAAAATTAAGAAAAATAAGATATTTCGCAAATAAACGAGATGATTATGAGCCTTACAAAATTTTCAGTAAATCACCACCCCATCGAAATAATTCTTAGCTGGATTAAATCTGGAGAAATCGCTATACCAGAAATACAAAGACCATTTGTCTAGAGAAGTACAAAAGTTCGTGATCTAATTGATAGCCTATACCAAGGTTATCCCATAGGTTTTGGCAATTTCTAAAAATATTTTTAGAAATTGCCTCTCAATAACGAATAACATGGAGAAATCCTTCCATTCGATTAAAAGATGGGTCAACTTCAGCAGGTAAATGAATACTTATTGAAGTTGTAGTTGAACAGAAGACAGTTCAAATGGTATTTTTCATTCCACAGTCTCTACGCACAACGCTCCCAAATCATCAACAAACTTTTTATAAATCTCCGGTTTTTCAATATAGACATCGCTATAGTAAATAGGTTTACCGAATAGTATTTTCGTAGCAGTTTTTAATCTACCCCAAAAAGTTGTATAGTTATGATCATAACGTGAATCTTGAATACTGATATCATAATCGATTTCACCATCATCCCATTCTGTTTTTTCTACCACTACGGCAGAACAACCGCAAGAGCATTTTAATCTGACTGAGGCTTCTTTTTTATCCATAGATTACCTCAAGGGCAGCCAATCGAAATATTCCAATAAATCCCAAATTTGTCTATCAATGAACCAAAGCACTTACTCCAAAAAGTTTCCTGTAATTCCATAATAACATTGCCGCCTTCTTTTAAAGCGTCGAATGCGCTTTTTGCAGATTCGGTATTATCGAATTCTGCCATAATGGCGATGTTGCTTCCTGTTTTAACTTGATATTCTGGCGGCATGTCGGCGAACATGATCATTTCACCGTTAAGTTCAAACTGAGAGTGCATAATCAGGTTTTCTGTACCAGGTTGAACTTGATAGTCATTTTCTTTTGGTGCGTCTTTGTATCGCGTAATATCTGCTTTTACATTAAATGCTTTTTCATAGAATAAAACTGCTTCTTCGCAGTTTCCGTTAAAAGAAATATATGGACTTATTTTCATGGGTTCCTTCCTTTTAAAATATTTCTTTTATTTTAGCATGAAAAAATATATTTGACAATGAATCATTAACCCAATTTACTTTCATTAAATACAATTTCTCCATCTTTTTCGCGGTATATTATTGGATTAAATACGCTAAACAAGTCAGATGTACTATATGGTTCTGCTTTTTCTAATGAAGCATTACGCGCAATAGTTATCATTTTTTGCATATCAGTTTTTGACAACGAAATACCTGAGTGCCCTACAAAAAATCTATCAAAGTCCAAAAGCAGCGTTCGTTTCAGCATGGCTATATATTGGCTAATTAAAAGCGATTCGGGAAGAAACATCCATACATGAAAGTTTGCGGCATCACTGTTAAACAATATTTTGTGTTCTTTTACCAATAAACCAATAGAACCTGCTGTGTGTCCTTCCATGGCAATGGCTTCAATAGTCAGACTGCCAAGATCGAATATTTTTCCCGGTTCTAAATTTTTAAAATTTCCGCAACCTGCGTTTATATACTCGTTTACATTAAAATTTTGCGGCAGAGCTTGTTTACTTTCATTAAGTCTTTCAATTATTGTATTGCGATAAAATGGTGATGTATGCATTCGGCAAAGTTCAAAATCATTTTCATTCAGATAGACTTCATCAAACTGATAAGCTCCGTTTGCATGATCCAAATGACCATGCCCGAGCACAACAGTAACAGGTTTTTCTGTTATTTTTTTGATTAAATCTGGTAATGACCCTATGCCATACATGGTATCGTAAAGTAATGATTGTTTTTCACCAATTATAAGATAACAAAAAACATCACTCGGATCTTTTATGCTGAATAACCAGGGGTATATTTCTCTTACCTGATAATAATTTGACAAATGTTTGTATTGATTTTTATTTGAAGACTTATTTTCCATATTTTGTCACCTTTTCAACGGTAACTTTAATACCGTTTTCTTTCATTAATTTAATAATTTTTCCGGATTGGATAATTGAATCAGCTTGCGTACAATAATTAAACCGGGATCAATAATTAATATTTTATAATCATTAGGTGATACTGCAAGAGGTATTTCTGTACAGCCAAGAATAACAGCTTCTGCGCCGCGATCGATAAACTTGCGGATTTCATTGTTAAATAATTCCTTTGCCTGCGGTTTTATACTTGCGGAATTTGCTTTTATGCCGAAGACAGGCGAATAAATAGCTTCGTGTACTTTTTCCTTGCCGTTTTCATCAGGTTCAATTAAATCAAAATCGTCTTCTTTTTTAAAATATTCATGATAAACTCTGCTTTTATATGTACCCAGGGTAGCTAAAAGACCAACACATTTAATTTCTGGATGCATTTTTTTTACATGAATAGCTGATGTTTCCAGCATGTTTACAACTTCAAAGCCGGATAACTTTTCTTTTACCATTTTAAGAAACGGTAAAAATATTTTTTCTGAATGAGCGGTGTTACATGCAACAGATGCGTAACGCACTCCTGCGTTGTAAAGGCACTCGGTGCTTTCAAACATCCCGATTGCAGGGTTTTCTCCGCGTTCATTTTCTTTTTTTAAAAGATAATCAGTTCTGTCTGGAATAACCGAAGGACAGGAAACAAGTATACAGTTAACATGGTCCTGATCTTTTAAAGCAATTGTATTATCAAAAATCTTGCGGATAAAATCCAGTCCTGCATAAGGACCGACTCCTCCTATTATTCCAATGGGAGGATTATTATTTATCCTATTTTCCACTTTAATACCCTAAACTTGCCTTAAACTTTGCAGATGCCAGAATAATTTTATAATAGTTTTCATCTATTAAAGTTTTTATTATACTGTCAATTTCTTGCGAGGTGTTTTTTCCATGCGGCAGTAAAAAGTATAACTGTTTTGCTGCTTTATTTATATTTACAGTTACCCAGGGTTTTGAAAAATAAAAATCAGACGGAGGTATAGGTATCAAGTCTTTTGTTATTCCGCCTGCGATAATATCGGCTCTTTCTTTCATCCATTCTCTTTCATGGGGATTCATTGCAGCGCCGTCTTTAAAAACTACATTCCTGTTCCATCGTTTTCCAATTTCTTTAATAAAAGAAATTTCAACGCCTTCAATATTTCCGTTAACGCGGTTTATTAAAGGCGGTTTATTATAAATTTCCTGTATAAAAACAATCATCTGGTTTTCACTAGTACCGGCAGGTTCCTGGTTTCTTTCCTGTTTTGCGATAAGTGATGTTGCTGCCATGTTTACATAAACAATAAGGAATGTTCTAAATGGATCGATAATCGGATCAATTGCCATAAAAATAATCAATACAGCTTCAAGCGGAAGATTCAAAGGATCAAGAACAATACTGAGCATGGAAAGTGTAACAATCCCTGACGCTCCGGCTGTTGCGGTTCCAGCAAATATTACGCCGATTAAAATAATAACGAATTGAATTGGAACAAGAGATATGCCGTAAATCTGTGCGATAAAAAATACAGCGAGTGCAAAATAAAAAATATTTCCAAAGCGCCCTAATGTCATGCCAAGAGGAAGAGTAAGATTTACCGCTGTAGAATTAAATTTCATTCCTTTATCAAGGCAATTAATTGCGCTTGGCAGAGTTGCCATTGAGTTACGGGTTGCAAACGCCAAAAGAATTGGTTCAAAAAGCGTAGATAATATCTTTAATGGATTTGTTATGCCTGAACGCACCCAGATTATAATAGTACAAAGAACAAAAATAATTAAAGTGCCGATGCCGTATAAAATAATAAATTTAGACATGGCAACAAAAATTTGCACCCCAACTGCGGCTATTTGCCCCGCCAAAAGACATATAAGTCCGAAAGGAAGCAGATACAAAGACCAGCTAATTAATTTCTGGAAAGCGTAAAAAATTGCGGATAAAAGATTTATTAAAAGTAAAGCAGATTCTTCCTGTAAAAATCCTATCGCAATACCCAAAATGATGGAAAAAAATACAATCGCCATAATGCTGCCAAGAGAAAGAGCTTCAAAAATATTAGGAGGTATCAAATTGGAAAAGAAATAACCAATACCATGTCTCTTGACTGATTCTGCCGCTTCACCGGCTCCAAGTGTTATTTCCAGAATATCGCTAGTGCCGTCTGTGTTAGACGAAGATAAAAGTTTTCCCAATAAATTTCTTGTGTCGTCTGATAATCCGGAACCGGGCTGCCCGAACATTCCAAGAGCCATACCTGTAATTGCGCATATAAGCATAAAGACGGCAAAAATTGCTGTCATTCGTTTTATAAAACCTGCGCTGCTTTTATTCCGTATTAATTTTCCAAGACTGGAAGCGATTGCGCTCATTATAATCGGAATTACAGTCATTTGTAAAAAGAAAAGGTAAAGTTCACCCGGAAATGAAATAAGCTGAGCGAAGTTTTCTATATTAAGCATGACAGATAACGGTTTATTAAAAAGACCGATTAAAACGCCGATTGCTACGCCGCCTAATATAGTCAGCGGATGTTTTAAAATTGATTTATTCATTTTTAAAATCCTCCAAAATGTCTTTCTATAATTCTGCCGGGAGTAAGTTCTTTATAATTTTGCATCAGATAATCATCAAGAAAAATATTGAGCCAATCCTGAAGCAGCGGAGCATCGGAAGAAACTGCCATTGCAATTTGATCGCGTCTGTCACCTATAAAAACAGGTTTCATCAATATAGATGCATCCTGTCTTGTGTTATTAATAATTAAAACTTCTCCTTCATCACGGTATACAGCTAAAAGTTCACCGTTAAACAGCGCGTCTACTGTATCGTTCCAATTATTAAATGTAATAATATTCGCATTTGGAAAATTTATCATTGCAAAATTATGATAAGATGAATTTACGATAACTCCTATGTTGCCGCGGAAGTTTCTTATAAAGTGCGGCAGTTGTTCTTCAGTGCCGTGTTTTGCATATTCCAGACGGTTTATTAAAAGTGCCTGCCTAAAAACTATATACGGCTGTGTATAACGGATTAATTCTGCACGGCGGATCGTAAGGCTAAGTTTACTTAGCGCAACATCCGCTTCTTTATTTATTACTGCCGTTACAACACTATCAAAAGTCGGCGGATTACGGTTAAAAACAGCTTTAACTCCCAGACGGTTTGCGATTGCGTACGCAATTTCTACATCAAGCCCGATAAACTCGCCTGTTTGTTCATGTTTGTAAAAAAATGGTTTTACATCAGAGGCTGTCATTGCAAAAACAATATAACCTCGATCCAGAATAGCTTTAATTTCAGGAGCGTGAGCATCTGTACTTCTTGATTGCACATTTTCATATTGACGGTTTTCTTCCATTAATAACCGTACAGTTTCTAAAGGAGAGTTTTCTGTTGTTTCAGACCCTTCATTTGTATTTAAAAATCTGCATGATAAAATAAACAATAATAGCAATGCAGAAATTAATAAAAATATATTTTTATACATTCTATTCATATTTTAAATACTCCTTTTTATTTTACAGATTGCGCAAAGACACCGTTCCAGTCATCCGGCGGCGGATTTCTCTGGTATAAAAGACACCTTTCCTTCATTAGTTTTGCAGGCGTATCATTTGGACGGTATTTTATTACTGTGTTAAAATATTTTAAACCTTCTTTCCAGTTTTTGTGAAAGTAATATTTTAAACCGGTTTCGTAGTATTGATATATTTTTTTAAAGGATTTATCAAGATCGTTTTTAAATGTTACCAGTTCATAGATATTCATTCCTTCGTAGCGCCCTAAAAGTGAAACACGATCCAAAAGACGAAACTCAAATTCATCCGTAGCCTGTTCGTAAGTATTTTCGCTGACAATAATTTCAGTGCCGTAAACTTTATTTATTCCTTCAAGGCGGCTGCATACATTAACCGCATCTCCGATTACTGTATAATCAAGACGTTCTTTATATCCCAAATTTCCTACAATAACATTTCCGGTATGAATGCCAATACGTGTATGGAAGGGAACCTTTCCCTGATTTTCCCATTGACGGTAAAGCGTATGTAAATTGTTTCTGACTAATAGCGCGGCATGACATGCTTTTTGCGCATGGTCATCAATTTTTACAGGCGCTCCCCAAAAAGCCATTACCGCATCGCCTATGTATTTATCAATTGTTCCCTTTGTTCCCAAAATTGTCTTTGATACTATTTCAAAATAAACACATAAATCCTGTACAAGTTTTTCAGGTTCTGTTTTTTCTGCAATTGAAGTAAATTTGGCAATGTCGCTGAAGAACATTGTCATTTCACGCTCTTCGCCGCCAAGGTCAGCGGTTATATTCTGATTGATAAGCTGTGCGACAAGGTCGGCAGGAACATAACGTTTAAAACTTTTAAGCCCGCTGCGCATGTTTTCAAACGACTCCTGCATATCAATTATTTCCATGAAATTTGTATTTATAGTAACGTATGAATCAAGTTCAAAAGTTTTTATCTTTGACATTTCGTCCGCAAGAATACGCATTGGTTTTGCTATTGACTGTGAAAAGAATGCGCTTACAAAAGGAACAATGACAAGAATCAATATGGAAAAAAGAACAACATTTCTTGAATTGGTACGCACGCTTCCTAAAATATCATTTTCAGGAGTTATTATGCAAATTGTAAGCTCAAGTCCGTCACCAATGGAAATGGGAACAAGGCTTGTTATATAGTGTTCATTTTTATATTTTATAAGTGAAAGACCGCTTTTGTTTTCCAGTATTTCTTCCAGCAAGAAACTGGTTTCCTCATCCTGCATTGCAGCTATCGATGTTACATTAAAAGTATTATTTCCTCTTTCATCAATGCTTTGAACAAATAGTTTATCCAGATCTTTTTCTTCAAACGCCTGTAAAGCGATTAGATTTTTCTGCTTGTCAAGAATAAAAATGCTTGTTCTTGGAGTCGGTTGAATTGTTCCAAGAAAACGAGACAGTTCATCAACTGCAATGTCGATGCTGCTGACACCCTTAAGAAAGCCATCTTCGTCAAAAATCGGAATTGCGCATGTAAAACCGGGAAGGTTATCGGTAGCAAAAAGATAAACAGGCGTCCAAATAGGAGAGCGTTCATTCTCCGCACTTATATACCATCCTCTTTTTCGCGGATCGTAACCTGTTTGCGCAGACTCGACCGTATTGGGATTAAGCCCGTTATACGCTATATTTTCGTGATTCCATTTGATGCTGATTTCATTTCCGTCGTTTGTGACATAACGCCTTGAAAATGAACCGTCATTCATCCTGTTTAACATCACAAGATTTCCGTCCGTATCGGCATAATATATCATTTTGAACTGCGGATAACTTTTCATTACTTCGTGGTAAAACCCGAATAAATGCTCACCGTTCTCAGTATTATCGATGGGGTTTTGAAAATAATGATATAGTAAATATGTCAGACTTTGATTTACTGCGTTACCCGGAAAAAAATACCTTATAGTTTCGCTGGAAACCGAGCTTTGTATCTCGTTTTTCAAAGCGTCAGCCAGCTGGCGGGCGTTATTTTCAGCGTTAATCCACATTGAAACAATTATTATTGAACCTGAAAGAACCACAAAAAAGGCGTTTATCAGGATAATTCCAAAAATCACTCGAAGACGGATTCTTTTTCTTTCCATAATGTTACCCCGAAATATAACTTACTTCGATTATATATCAATTTTATTGGTATTGCCACTATACGGGTATAGTATTTTTGATTAAATCCCTCTTTAAAACTGTCCAAAAAAGGTGTATTGTGTATTAGAGTTTTTAAATGAATTCAAATATGCAGGATAATAACGTAAAAATCAGAACAGACATGCTGAACCTCTACTACGGTTCTTTTCATGCGCTGGGCGATATTACGATGGACATATATGACCGCACCATAACCGCAATAATCGGACCTTCCGGCTGCGGTAAATCGACATTACTGCGTGTTTTTAACCGCATGAACGATTTGATA
>WQYB01000069.1 GCA_009781475.1 Treponema sp. | reverse complement strand
TATATCTCCATGTCATTGGACATAATATTTGCGGTTAAAGCAACAATAGGCGTTTTAATTCCCAGCTCTGTTATTTTTGACGAAGCTTCCAATCCGTCCATTACAGGCATGTGAATATCCATAAAGATCAAATCAAATGGTTTTTCATTATTATTTATCCGATTCGTAACAATATCGACGCCTTCTTTGCCATTGTTAGCTAAAACTGTTTTAATGCCAACTCTCGCTAAATGGTCACTAATTACCTGCTGGTTAAGATTGTTATCTTCGCAAACAAGAATTTCGCCTTCAAAGTTTGGTTTTTCGATATTATTGTATACAACTTTTTTAGACGGCATATCGGTGTTATCTTCAATTAAATTGAATGTCAAATTAAAACTAAACTTACTGCCAACCCCAATCGTACTTTCAACAATAAGTTTACCGTTCATTAACTCAATAAAATTCTTAGTAATTGTTAATCCTAAACCTGTGCCGCCGAATTTCCTTGTTACAGTATCGTCTGCTTGCATAAACGGATCAAATATTTTTTCGATTTGTTCAGGCGTCATGCCGATCCCTGAATCTTTTATTTCAAAATGCATAGTTACACTTGATTCATTAGTTTCTTTTATCGAAGCTAAAAGTTTTACCATACCTTTGTTTGTAAATTTGACAGCGTTAGAAAGAAGGTTAAGAAGGATTTGACGCAATCTTACAGGATCGCCAAGCAGTTTCTTTTTAATAGAAGGTTCAGCATAACAATAAAGAGCGACTCCTTTTTCATCAGCCTTTGGAGTAATTAACGCCTGACAATGCGCAAAGATATCAGTTAAATCAAAAGGAATAGATTCAAGCACAATTTTTCCTGATTCAATTTTAGAAATGTCTAATATATCGTTAATAATATCAAGCAGCCATTTTGCGCTGCTCTGTATTTTATCCAGATACTCCTTTGATTTTTGCGGCATATTGTCATCCTGCGCAAGTTCGGAGAATCCGATGATACTATTCATAGGCGTGCGTATCTCGTGGCTCATGTTGGCTAAAAAGACAGATTTGGCTGCGTTAGCTGCTTCTATTTCGTTCATCATCTGCTGTAATCGCTGTTCAATTGCTCTGGAAATAAAAAACGCTATTATTAAACAAGCCGCAAAAACAAAAAGCGTAATTAATACGCCAATTAAAATAAAAACTTGTATTTTTTGCGTATATTCTTGAGTATAGTGTCCGACAAAAACCATACCTATAATTTCTTTATTAACACCGTATAATGGAACATATAAAGCTAACACATCTCTGCCAAAAAGCTGTATTCTATCAAAAAACGATTCTCCCGCTAACACTTTTTCGCTTACGTATTCCGCAGCATTTGTTCCTATTGCGCTTCTGCCGCCCTCGCCGACGATTGTAGAAGCTATACGTTCGGTATTTAAAAATATCGATACTTCACAGCCTGTCTGTTCCTTTAAATTAAATACAAGATTCTGTGTATCTAATCTTAATCCCAATGCCAAAGCGCCAACGATATTCGTTGCTTCATGATATATCGGAGAACTTGCAATGACACCAAGACGTATGATACCGCTCGGCGAAACGTATGATTCAATCCTTCCCTCTAAAGCGGAGATAACATAAGATTGTTCCTTTAGATTATCGCCATGGTTTTCGATATCATAAGTTCTTAGCAGAACAGTCCCTTGGCTGTTTAATACTGTGCAAAAATCAACCTGCGCCATTGCCTGCAAAGAAAAAGTTATATCTGCGATTCTGTTACGGTCGTTATTAATAATTGCTTCGCTTAAATTTTGATTATCAGAAACTGAGAATGCCGCAAGGCGCGCTTTTGATATCATTTCATCAATTTCTGATTCGATCATATTTTTGGCAGTGACAATTTTTTCCCGCATAGCTTCGTTCAATTCACTGCTAAAAAGCAATATAGAGGAAGCAAGCACGGCTGTTCCGCACAAAACAACCAATATAACCATAGGGATTAAGATTATTTTTTTTATATTCATCTGTGTGTCCATCTCTCCAAAAGCCTTTCTTTTTCTTGGGAGGTATTGTTCGACATGTCGGCATACCTGATACTTACAGGATAGTTGGGCAGCGTAAATTCTCTGTCGTTAAAAATTCTCTCTGGGCAAAACAATAACTTGTCTTTTTCTGTCCACACATTCACAATATAATCAAAAACCGCGCTGACTTCGCGGCGGGTTTCTTTTCCTTTAATAACGCCGATACCATAAAGCGAAAAAGGCGAGCCTTCCTCAAAGAAATGAATCCGCAGCGGGAAACCATCATTAATCGCGCTGACCGTTTGCGCTGTCATGGCAAAACCAATCGCCGCTTCTCTTTCTTTTAACGCATTAACAGGACCCGAACCGGAACTTGTAAAACTCAATATGTTACGTGACAACGCATTAAAATAGTTTAATGCCTCCTGCTCACCCCACGCGTTAACAAGACTCTTAAAAAACATATACCCCGTGCCCGAAGATGTTGGATTAGGCATTGAGATTAGTCCTCGGTATATTGGTTTTAATAAATCGGTATAGCTTTCAGGAACAGGAAGGCCTCGTTCGGAAAGTACAATTCTATTGACTGCTATACATCCGCCGTTACGATACCACGGCAGGTATCTTGGTTCGTTCGGAATCATGTCGGCGCTATAAACGCTTGTATTATATGAGGATAAATCAGCCAAAAGCTCAATTATTCTATCAAGATTTGCATACTCCATTTCGCCGATAATGTCACATTCAGTATCTGTGCCCTCGGTCAGAAGTTTAGCCAATAGGTCGCCTGTGGAATAATATTCGATTCGAATAGTGTAATTCGGAAATCTGGCATTTAGGTCTGCCTGCATCGCTTCGTTGCGGTATTCCTCTGCGCTGGTATAAATAACGACGGCGCGGTCACCGCCCTTGCCGCAGGCTGAAATCAGTATAAATGAGCATATAACTATGGATAGAAGAATATTCTTTTTCATTGGATTTTTACCTCACCTTATATAGAATTTTATCAAAGAATAGTCATAAATGCAATAAAAAACTCTCGGTGTTGGTGTCGGTTTCTATATAAGTATCAATAATTATATAAACTCTTGACCCTATTTCGCTTTTTCACATACAATGAACCGTGGGGTTTGAATGCTTTGCACGCCTCACCCAATGATCGTGCGGATAGCCGTGCGATTTTTATATAACCGCACTGTCGGCCTCCTAAAGGAGGCCTTGCTTTTGCTTGTCATGGTAGATGTTTTTGGTGCTACAACGTTTAGAATTTTTCATCTACACTGCTTCGCAGTGCGTTTCTCTGTTGGGGGCGAAAGCCCCTTTTTTTTATAACAACGTCTTCAAGAACTTTAGTATGATAGTACTAATAAAAAAAATATGATACTATAAAACATCGATTTTTAATTAGGAGTTAGTATGGGTCTTATTAAAGCATTAGGCGGCGCTGTCGGCGGAACTCTGGCGGATCAGTGGCTAGAGTTTTTTGTATGTGAAAGCTTGGAAGCCGATGTTTTGGCTGCAAAGGGCCAAAAGCGAACCAGCAAAAGAAGCAGCAATACCAAAGGAGAAGACAATATTATCTCCAACGGTTCGGGTATTGTCGTTAATAAAGGGCAGGCTGCAATCATTATCGATAACGGCCGCATTGTTGAATTCTGCGCGGAAGAAGGACACTATACTTACGACAAATCTACAGAGACAAGCGTGTTCTACGGCGGTCTTGGCCAGGGAATTATCGGCGCTTTAAAAAACATGGGTGAGCGTTTTAAATACGGCGGAAGCCCCGGAAAAGATCAGCGTATTTATTACTTTAATACAAAAGAAATAATCGGCAACAAATACGGAACGCCGAATCCTATTCCATACCTTGTGGTTGACCCAAATATCAATTTACGTTTAACAATAAGCCTTCGTGCAAACGGCGAATATTCTTTTCGCATGTCAAACCCTGCGCTGTTTTATGCCAATGTCTGCGGCAACGTAGAAGAAAATTATACACGCGATAAAATCGACAGTCAGCTAAAGAGCGAAATCATTACTGTTCTTGGGCCATCTCTTGGAAAACTCGGCACGGGCGAATATCACGAGATTTCTTTCCAGACCGAAAAGCTGGCGCAGATCCTTAACGAGGCTTTAACAGACAAATGGAGAGACTTGCGCGGTATCGAAATTGTCAATTTTGGAATAACCTGCACAGCTTTACCAGAAGATGAAGCCCGCATTAAACAGCTCCAGACTGCTGCAGTAATGAAAGACCCGACGATGGCTGCTGCAACACTTGTAAATGCTCAGGCAGATGCAATGCGAACTGCTGCTGCAAACGAAGGCGGAGCAATGGCTGGCTTTATGGGAATGGGTATGGCGGCGAACGCAGGCGGCATGAATTCGCAGGCACTGTTTCAGATGGGCGCTCAACAAAATGCTGCACAGCAAACGGCAAGCGGTGGCTGGGTTTGTCCTTGCGGAAAATCGGGAAACACAGGAAAGTTCTGCGCCGAGTGCGGCAAACCTGCTCCTGCTTCCGCTTCAAATGAATGGGCGTGTTCCTGCGGAAAAACCGGAAACACTGGCAAGTTCTGCGCCGAATGCGGTAAGCCCGCTCCGGGAGAATGGACTTGTTCTTGCGGTAAAGCCGGAAACACAGGCAACTTCTGCGCTGAGTGCGGAAAACCAAAATAGTTTCTATAGAATTCATTAAGGACTAAGCAATGGATATAAAAGAATATAAATGTCCAAATTGCGGCGGAGCTGTCAAGTTTGACAGTTCTTCCCAAAACATGAAATGTCCGTTTTGCGACGCTGAGTTTGAAATCGCAGACCTTGAGGATTATCAAAAAGAACTAACTTCTCCAACAGAAGATAGTTTTGACTGGAGCAGCGAACTCGAAAAAGTTCAAGGAAGCGCGGCAGGTACTTTTAACCCTGAACAGGATTGTCTAAGCACAGGATCGTGCCCATCGTGCGGCGCAGAGCTGATCGGCGATAATAACACAATCGCTATGGTTTGTCCTTGCTGCGGTAATTCGCAGATCGTTCAGAAACGAATCGAAGGTATGTTAAAACCCGAGTACATCATTCCATTCAAGCTGGAAAAAAAAGACGCGATAGAAGCGTTAAAAAAATTCTATAAAGGCAAGCGCCTGCTTCCGGATTGTTTCAAAGACGAAAACCGAATCAGCTGTATTCAGGGCGTTTATGTTCCATTCTGGCTTTATGATGCCATTACTAAAGCGCACATACGCTACAGAGCGACTACAGTAAAAACATGGAGCGATTCAAATTTTTATTACACAAAAACAAGTTTTTATAATGTAGTTAGAGACGGAAGTTTAGGGTTCGAAAAAGTACCGGTAGACGGTTCCGAAAAAATGGACAACGACTATATGGACTCCATTGAACCTTTCGATTATGCGATGATAAAGGATTTTCAAAGCGCGTTTTTATCGGGCTATCTGGCAGAAAAATACGACGTTGACGCAAAACAGTGCATGGAGCGCGCGGCAAAAAGAATGAAGGCATCGGTAGAAAGCGAATTTAGAAATTCTGTCACAGGATATTCTTCTGTCTCTACAGAAAGTTCTGCAGTCGATATTAAGGGCGGAAAAATCAGCTACAGCCTCTTTCCGGTCTGGGTTTTAAATACAAAATATAAAGGCGAAAACTATCTGTTCATAATGAACGGCGAGTCCGGCCGTCTTGTAGGAAGGCTTCCCGCAGATGTAAAAAAATCGTGGAAGTACCGCCTTCTTTTTACAGGAACCTTAGGCGCGATTTTTACAATTATTATTCAGGCTTTAAGGCTGTTTCTTTAGGATAATATTAGGATAATATAGGAGAACAAAATGGAATCATTAAAAGAATTTATAATTGAATATAACATAATTTTGGTTATAGCCGCCTGGGTTTTTTCTTTTGGAATCGGGTGTATCGTTGTTTTTGTATGGAAAAAAGCAATGGATACAGTCCAACCTCAAACCCACGCCTGCAGCTATATAGTTTCGGGCAGTTTAAACTTTAGGGAAAAGAAAGACCGCTTCCTTTACAGTACCGTAAATAAGGTTAGAAGGCAAAAACGGTAAAAACGAGCTGTGTATGCCCCCCGTCTGGTATATTTGGGACTAATCTTATTTGATTAGTTAACTAATCAGTTAAGATTAGTTAGATTTATCCCTTTCTGGATGTATTCTTTTTCATCTTGGATAAATAATTTTTATGAACCCCAGAGATAGCAGAAAAAATATCTTCTGTGTATTTTTCCATAAATATATTTACGTTATCTGGCTTCATATCTATAGGTATTAATAATTCATAAACTCTAATATTAAAAATGTCCGCAAATTTTACCAATGTTATTGGCGACGCCCATTTTTTTCCTGTTTCGATATCACTTAAAAAATTTATAGAAATATTTATTTTTTCTGCCAACTCGGCCTGTGTCCAATTGTAACGTCCGCGATACAGTTTAATGTTTCCGCCAAGTACTTTTAGGAGCTCTCTCTCTGTCATATTCCACCTTTAAGCATAATTAAATTATTCTTTAGGCTTGACAAAAAGCCCAACATCGTTAAGAATTACAATATACAGCGATAAGATGTAGCTAAAATCCAGCATTTAGATGGGTGTATAAAAAATCATACACTTAGTTTTATGTGTATTTTAAGGAGAAATATGAAAAAGGTTTTTTTATTAATTTTTATTGCTATAATTTTTTGTGGTTGCAAACAGAATAATACTAAATATTTAACTTCTGATTCTTTCTTTGAAATAATTAATTTAGAAATAGGCTCATATGAATATTCAATTTTTAGTCTTTCTGAAACTGCTGTTACAAATTACCCAAACCTAAATATTTTTATGAACAATTTGCTATATAACGGCTTATCTGCAAATGAATGGTTAAATAATAAAAAGCAATTAATCGAAAGCGAACAAATAATGTACATTAATGCAGTAATTCGTGATAAAGCTGTAAAAAAAGGGAATTTACTGTCTATTTTTAGAGACGGTTACACAGGTCCCGGATTTGACGGCGGTAATACATCGCCTATTTCATTTACAGCGATTGTTAATATTCAAAATTCTAAACTATTAACCGCAGAAGATCTAATCAATATTAATGATGATTTATTTAAATATATTATATTTTATAAATTATCAGAATACATGGTTTCGCATGGCAGTGAAAATAGCGAACTTGATAATAATTATCTCTTATCAACTTTAGAAATATTTCTCACTGAAACAGGCATAGGATTTCATTTTCCGTACGCTATTGGTAAATGGTCAGTTGAGATAATTTTGCCATATACATTAATTGGGTATTTCTTAACACCATTGGGAACAAATGAATTGCTAAATTAATCAATAAAAGGAGAGTTGTATGAATAAGAAAATCGTATGGGTTATTATTTTGTCAGTTTTTGTTTGCGCTTTTGCTTTTTCTCAGGAGATCCGTATTAATAATACAGAGGATTGGACAAGCGCTCTTCGCACTATAGCTAACAGCGGCAATAACAAGAGATATACTCTTGTTATAAATGACAGAATTGCTGTACCGGGAGACTTTGGCGTGGAGGATCCTAATATGCCGGGAGATTCTGGCGGGTTGGAGCGTAATATTGCGAATGTTGGCTATTATAGTTTTTCATTTGGTAATGCATCAAATATAACTGTAACTTTACGCGGAAACGGAACATTGTTTTTATCAAGTCCTGGATATATGTTTCGTATTAAAGGCGGACAAACGCTTACTATTGATAGTGAACATCTTACTCTGCAGGGATTGTCAATGTTTGTTCGAGGTCCCTCAATAAATAACAATTCTCCAATCATTGATATAATGACAGACAGTAATGGCCGCGGAGGTAATTTAAATTTAATTAATGGGACTCTTTGTTATAATGTTAACGAGGGTATAGGTGGCGGCGGAGTATCTGTCGGTTATGGCGGCACTTTTACAATGAGCGGAGGCCGTATTTCTGATAATATGACTCTAGAAATATTCGGAGGCGGCGGAGTTCTTGTTTGGAATGGCGGTAGTTTTATTATGAGAGGCGGGACTATTATTAGTAATATTGCTAGTTTTCGTTCTTTTACTGGTGCTCCTCCTTCTGGCAGAGGAGGAGGCGTTTCTATATTGTATGGAAGCTTTGTTAAAACCGGCGGTATAATTTATGGAAATGATGCGGCTGATGTTGAAGATAGCAATCTTGCCAACTTTGGACAAGCTGTGTATTTTGTAACTCCTGATGCCAATACCGGCGGTTATTATTTCTTTTGTAATCATTCATTAGACGCAACAAGAAATGGAAATATTAGTACTAGAGATACTCTTCCTTCCAGAAATGACCAAAGCGCCAGAAATTGGAGCAGAAGAGCAGGTCCTTAAAACGGTAAAAAACTGTGAAAATTTGTCACGGTTTGGAAATTATCAGAGAGTAGCTTCAATATCAACAAATTCTCTCGCAGAGATAGCAGAAATTTCTTACAAGCCTATACAATATAGTTGTATAATGTTGCAATTAAGGATATATTTATTTTCATGAAGCATAATTTCCTTATTCGTACAATTATTTTTACGCTTTTAATTTTATCGATAGTTGCGTGTAAAGAAAGGCAAGTCATATATATGCCTGTCGCCGCAGACTATGTGTTTACCCGGGATGTAGAAAAAAAAGACTTAAAAGTGGGAGTCGTTCCAGGACCTTACGGCGATATGTTTATGGAAGCCATAATGCCGTCACTTAAAGAAATGGGGTACACAGCTTCGCTTGTATATTACAGCGATTTTATAAATCCAAATATTGCTTTAGCAAATAAAGAAATCGATTTAAATATTTTTCAGCATTATGCGTATCTTAACAGTTTTAAATTTGAAAACGATCTGGCATTATCTGCAATATCGGAAATACCTACTATTTCCATGGGATTATATTCCTATAGACACAAATCTATAAACGAACTAGGGACAAATATTACTGTTTCTATACCTAACGACAGTACCAATCTTGCCCGAGCTCTAAGGGTTTTGGAATCTGCGGATTTAATCAAACTTAACCCATTTATTGACAAATCAAAAGCGACAATCAGCGATATTGTTTCTAATCCAAGGCGCATCAGGTTTACATTAATCGAAGCACACAGGCTGGTAGAAACTTTTAGGCTTTACGACCTGTCTGTTATTAACGGTAACTTTGCGATTAGCAACGGATTAAATCCGTCAGAAGCGCTTTATAACGAAATCCTTTCAGACAATTATATTAACGTTATCGCGGTTCGAACAGAAGATTTAAGCTCTCAATTTGTTCGTGATATTTTAAGTATTATGCACTCGGATAAATACAAACAGGCAATAATAGATCCAAATGGAAAATATATTGAATTTCAATATCCGCGTTCTTTTGCAGACAGATTAAGAAAAATGCAGGCGGAAAAATGAAAGTCTCCAGAAGCCTTATAATGGGATTTAGTATCATTTTAGCTATTTCTGTAATAATGGGAACTGTGGGCGTTCTGGGCATGAGTTCTTTGCTGCGTTCTGGAATTCACATGTACGAAAACCTTGTTGCCAATCTTAAATATGTAAACGCAGCCGGAACCGCTTTTGATATGATGAGAATAGAAAATAGAAATGTAATAATTAACAGCTTGTATGATGATAAAAAAGGCGCTATAGATAGATACAATAAGTTCAATAAATACTCGGCAGAATTTATTAATTATATGGATATGAGTAAAAGTATTGCGACTACATCAGAAATGTTAAATTTTCATGAACAAATATTAAATTTATTAACAGACAAATATCTTCCTTTAGCGCATAAAAATATCGAAATAAGCATTGATGATATACCAGATCATAATAACAGATTATACATCAATGCTGAGAACACATATTTAACAACGATAACTGCAGAAATCGAAAATATGATGTCTGGTTTAATTGAGCTTAATTCTGCGCTGGCGCGTCAGTCAAATATCAACAATATACGAACAACTCAAATTTTTATTACTTTGCAGGGTTTATTGTTAATTACAGCTGTAATAATTGCTGTAAGTATTGCTCTTTATATTATCCGCAGTATTGCAATTCCAATTAATGAATATGTTTTGGTTTTAAAGCAGGTTGCACAAGGAGACTTTACAGCGCAAATAAAAGGAAGTTATGAAGGCGATTTTAAAATAATAAAAGATACAATAAACGATACCACGGCAAAAATTTCTGATTATCTAAATGAAAAAATAAATATTGAACATGAAGCAAGAGAACGGGCAGAATTGGAAAGTCATTATAAAAGCGTTTTTCTTGCCAACATGAGTCACGAAATACGAACTCCAATGAATGCAATTCTTGGCATTGCAGAGATTCAGCTTCAAAATGATACGCTTTCTTCTGAGTCACAAAAAGCATTAAGTCAAATATTGGAATCAGGCGATTTATTAATGAATACTATTAACGATATTCTTGACTTTTCCAAAATAGAAAACGGAAAACTGGAACTTATTAATGTTGAATATGACATAAAATCTTTAATAGACACTACAGTTCAATTAAACTGTCTTCGTTATGAAAGCAAACCTTTGCAATTTAATGTAAAAGTAGACGAAAACACTCCGCTTGAACTATTTGGGGATGAACTTCGCATAAAACAGATTTTAAATAACATACTTTCCAATGCATTCAAATATACCGACGAAGGTACAATTGAATTATCTGTTTCTGCAATTTGCAATGATGATAATGTTAAACTTACATTCTGTGTCAGCGACACAGGACAAGGTATGACAGAAACAGAATTAGAAAAATTATTTAACGATTTTACCCGATTTAATATAAACGAAAACCGCACTATTGCTGGTACTGGTTTAGGAATGAGCATAACAAAACGTCTTGTCGATTTAATGAATGGCGAAATTTCCGTGCAAAGTGAACAAGGGAAAGGGACTGTATTTACTGTAAGCCTTCCGCAAAAACGAATCGGCTCAGCTGTCTTTGGAAGCGGTAGTCCGCAAATTGAAGAACCCGATAAACATCAGGAGCCTTCCTTTAATTCCTGGCATCCGGCAAATAGTAATTCATCGGGCGGCTCTGTCGTTGCCAGAAAAAAGCGATTAAAACGCGGAAATAAACTTAATGGCAGTGTTCTTGTAGTTGACGATGTCGAGTCAAATTTATTTGTAGCAAAGGGAATGTTATTACCTTACGGGTTAAATATCGATACTGCTACAAGCGGATTTGAAGCAATCGAAAAAATCCAAAACGGCAGCGTTTACGATATAATTTTTATGGATCACATGATGCCAAAAATGAACGGCATAGAAACTGTTAAAAAACTGCGAGACATTGGATATAAACACTGCATAATAGCGTTTACAGCGAATGCTTTAGTCGGACAATCGCAAGTTTATTTGCAAAATGGCTTTAACGGTTTTATTACTAAACCGATTGATTCACGCGAACTAAATCAATTATTGACAGAGCATTTTAAACATAAAAAAGAGTCGAAAATAGAAAATATTAATTATCCGCCAATAGAAAATAATAACGACGATTCATATCAAAATAACATAAAGAAATTTTTTATACTGGATGCCGAAAAAGCAATTAATACTCTAAACGATATTAATATATCTAACATAAGTAACGATGATTTAGAATTATATATTGTTACTACTCATGGAATAAAAACAGCTCTTGCCAATGTCGACGAAAAAGAATTATCTGAATTAGCAATAAAACTGGAACAAGCTGCAAGAAAGCAGGACATGGCAATAATTTCTAAAGAAACCGAATTATTTGTTAACGCTCTTAGAAGTTTAACAGAAAAACTAAAAACCGCAGTACAGGAAAAAAACGACAGCGCTTCATCTGAAAATACAAGCGAAGATAAGGCTTATCTTACAAACAAACTGCAACAGATTAAAGAAGCTTGTGTTGCATTAGACAAAAAAAAGGCAAAAGCGCTATTAATTGACCTAAAACAAAAAAACTGGCCAGAAAATATTAACACAACTTTAGACGACATTGCTGTTTTTTTGCTGCACAGCGAGTTTGAGAAAATTGAGGTTTCTATTGACAGTCTTTTGGCAGTAAAATAAAAAGTAAACTTTATTGTCTTGACAAAACACTATCTAATTCGCTATGCTATACAAACGTTTACTTTCGCAGGAGGACATCGCTGAAGGAAGAAGGCAATGAAACGGTGACAAATTGTCACCAGTTGAAATTGATAGCCAAAGACGGCAAAATGCGTCTTACCGATGTCGCCGACACTGAGCAAATTTTGTCAAAAATAACACTTGACACTATTCCGTATTTAGCGTAATATTATAGTATTAACGCAATAGGTGAAGCATGAACAAATTTAAGGATAGTCTGACAAAACGGATATTCGACGGGGAAATTGTAAAAGGTTTTCCCATTGAATTATTAAGGAGAACAGTTATCAAATTGACTATGGTTGAAGCTGCAACAGATATTCGTGAGCTTGCGAGTCCTCCCTCTAATAGGCTTGAAAAATTAAAGGGGGATCGTGCTGGACAGTGGTCAATAAGGGTTAATGACAAGTATCGGATTTGTTTCGATTGGAGCGATAATCGAGCCTGTAATATTGAATTTACGGATTATCATTAATTAAGAAGGTAAACATGGCAAAAAAGATAATTATAACAGTTGGCGATATTTTAAAAGAAGAATATCTTGATCCCTTGGGTATAAGCGCATACAGACTTGCAAACGAAATAGGTGTATCTACTTCTCTAATGTCACAAATTATTCACGGTACAACTTCTGTGTCAGCAGATGTCGCATGGAGACTTGGACAATTTTTTGACACGAGTCCGCAGTATTGGCTTAATATGCAAGCTTCATGCGACAGCAGAAAAGTAAACGATAAATATGCAAAATCAAGCTTGAAAATTCCTTCATATCGCGAGTTTGCAAAAGTCCCTGTGTAAAAATGAATCTCCTAAGCCTCACACAGGGGCACGGGGTTCACAGAGAACACAGAGGAATATTGAAAGTGGCAGTACCTATGTGTTTTTTTATCTTATTCTAGTAAAGGTTGTATAATAATTAGGCACATCATTAAAATGAAGCGCAAAGAGACCATCTCTACCTTCAACAATTAAAGTAAACCTGTTATTATCTTCACTAAAATTATACATTCCATTATAATTAAAATTAGTTCTAGCTCCCGCTATAGGATCATGTAATTGCAAATGTATTCCTATTCGATTTGAATTATATGTTATTGTTCCTGTTCCCATATAATTATAGGATGCATTATTCCATTGTTCACTTGCTCTTGTATAAGTAGCCTGATACCGATATCTTTCAACAATAATTGTACCATCTGCTCTAATCACTAATATACATCCGTCACCTGCCTGCCATCTTCCGACAAAATGATTAACTGGCGGAGCAGGCGGTTGTGGTAAACTTGACACTATTTGCTGGCAAAACTCTGGCAGTCTATTAAAGATTTGATTTATACTTCCAACTTGATCTCGTGCAGAAGAAAGAATCTGATGTGTATTAACATCTATAACCGTAGCTGTCCAATAAATTCTTTCACCCATTTTCATAAGCTGCCCGCGGATTATAGCCTGCGCATTTAAAGCTTTTCCAAATTCAGCTGTTCTTTCTCTGCTTGCCCAGTCAGTATCCTGAAATCGCATTTGAGCCATTATTAAATCAAAACTGGCACGATCTACGACATTAACCCTTCCAGTAGAAACGAGTTCTACTATAAACAATTCAGTTACAATTTGAGCTTCATCTGCAGTGACGCCTCCTGTTGCGGTAAAAGGAACTACAACCACAGTTGATGTTTGAGCGTATGTGGAAAAACAAATAAAAATTAAAAACAGTAAAAGCCATGTTCTTTTCATAAAAACCCCCAAATTTTCGACAATAATTAAATAATAATTGCCTAATATACCATTATATTGACACAATAGGCAATTTGTCAAGCTCTAAAAGGTCATTATAATTGCTTTACAGGCAAATGGTGTAGAAAATGACAAATATTAAAGAAATTCTGGCTAGAAATCTTAAGGAAAATAGGCGAAAACTTGGTATTACACAACCAGTTTTAGCTGAAAGAGCCGGTTTATCTACCCATTATCTAGCAATGATCGAATTAGCTCGAAAGTTCCCTACAGCTGATGTCCTCGAAAGATTGGCAACAGCGCTGGAAATAAACCCCAATGAGCTGTTCTCTGTGTCAGTCTCGCCAGAAAGAGCTATTGAGCAGCTACAACAAAGTGTATTGAAGAATTTAAACCAAGCAATAGAAGTATCATTAGATAAAGCATTTGAAAAAAGGTGCGAGATGTGTCCATCTGCTATTCACTCAAATACAGAAAAATAATATTAAAAAATTTATACAAATTTCCTCTTTTCCTATCTTGACTATTCCGACCATATATGCTATATTGGTCATTATAGGAGAGAAAACTATGCCAAGGGCGTTGACGGAACAGGAGAAGTGCAGGCTTTGTAACAGGCTGCTGGAAAAGGGGAAGGCGATTGTGCTTGCCCAAGGAATAAAAAAGGTGAGTGTTGACGATATCGCCAAAGCCGCTGGAATGGCGAAGGGGTCGTTTTATCAGCATTTTGAGTCCAAGGAAGTTTTTTTATACGAGCTTATCAACGATATTCACAAGCAG
>WQYB01000068.1 GCA_009781475.1 Treponema sp. | reverse complement strand
CTGCCATCCGGTTGCCGGAGCTGTATTCACTGTATTTCTTGCATACTCTACTGTCTGCCCGGTTGACGGCGGAGTAACAGCAGTAATTGTAATACTGTTTGGTGTCCTTGTATTCAACGTAGGAGTGCTGACAGCCGCGCCCGCAGCTTTAATAATACCACCGCTAGAAATAGGAACAGTTACAGGAAGATTAATAGTATAATTATTGTTTGAAGGAGTTGCTCCTGAAATTGTAATATATTGCTGCCCGGTAACTACATTTGGATTTGTATAAATTGCCGTTATTGTATTAATAGTAACAGTATCCGAACCAAATATATTATTGATTTTATCAGACGGTACTGTAACACCGGTTGCTGTTGGACTTCCATCGTATGGTTTGGAACTTGTTGTTGCACCTGTGATTGTCAGCGCTCTTTGATTAACTGTAAGATTAGCGGTATTTTTAGGGGTTACTGATGTTCCTCTTTCAGAAACTACCAAAGGATAATTATTATGGTTATTACTTACAAGACTTGTAATATCATTATATAACGCACCTCTTAGTCTAACTTCTATACTATGAGAACCGAATTGAGCATATGGCACATCTTCATCAGCAAATTCACTGCTGGTATAAGAAAGTGTTACAACCATACCTGCTAAATCAAGCGAATCACCGTGTGTATATGACATTTTTGTCGGAGATGCTTTTATTGTTATTTCGGATAAAATCCTTGCATCGGTTTCAAATTTACGAGATATTTCAATTTTATTGCCGTCATCAATTAAATCAAAAGAATCTACAACACTTCCGTTTATGGTAACATTTGAACCATTTGTAAATTTATAATTTGTATTCGCTGTAAGCGTAATTTCAGCTATATATTCTTTTCCGCTAGCAAAAGTATTTTGATTCCAGCTTGTATTTTCAAATTCACTCCAGGTTACAGTACCTAATGTAATATTAGCGGCATTTGGACCTTTAGCGATTGCTATCGAATAGGGAGCTGCACTGTTCCTTGGAACAGCAATTTGTATATCTACAGAATTTATATTACTAATTCCCGGAGTACCGCCTCCGCCACCGCCGTCATCGCAGGCTGCAAAAAGCGCAAGCAAAACAGCGGAAAAAAGAATGAAAAGGTGTCTAAATTTCATAAAAACTCCTTAGCCAAAATAAAAATTCCCATTCCCCTATTATTAATAATAATGTAAATAATAAAAAATTACCAATATAAACTCAATTTATTATTAAATAAAACAAAAAAAATAACCGTACCAAAGCCGTACCAAAAAATAATATATTTAATATGCTTTCTATTACAGTTACTATAAATATCGGTGATTTTTTTAAATTATTTATTCAATTTATTATCAGATTCTTCTATTGATAACTTCTTAATAGCCAAAGCCCGGCTCCTGGCAAGTTTTGATTCATGTACTGTAAAAAGGGATAAAAATATTATCTTCATTATAATCATCAATGAAGAAAAAAATATTGTCATTCCGGTATTTAAAGTGTCGGTAATGCTAAAACCCTGATAAGCGGTTATATACCAATCTAACGCCGGAATAGTACCAATAACAGCTATTCCTTTTTTATGCCTGGTTTCAAAGTATCTGATTCCTTCGGCATCAAAATGATTCATTTTCGAAATAATTTCCGCACCTATTTTTCCAAGCTCATCCTGGAGTTTTACTTTACCCGCGACAACACTGACATCTTTGGCTCCGGTAATTTCTTTTTCACTGTTAAAAAAATATAAATCGGCAGTCCCGGAATAATGTCTGTAAATTGAATCTATAAAATCAGACAGGTTAATGCCGGTTCCTACAACGCCAACCGGATTGGAATAATTGTCAAAAACCGGCGCATTAATCCATAGATTTGTAATATTTAAATCAGGATTAAAATTAATATTAAAATTGTAACCTTCAGTTTCGTTAAGACTCAATAAATACCAATAATTATCAGGGTCTTCAGGGTTTATTAAATATTGAACATTATTATTAAAATAAAATAATTTGTCTGTATCATTCACCCAAAAAACCGTTTTAGCCGAAAAAGCCCTGCGATACGCTTCAAATTCTTCAAAAGCTATTTCTTCCAAGTCAGCATTACCGGGATTGGAAAAATAACGTTTTATAACCGGAGAGTCTGCCATTTTTAAAGCGATGGCGATTTCCCTGTTTACAAGCGCTTCCAGTCTAAGACGTTCATACTCGACAGTTTTTATAAGCTCCTGTCCTGCATTGCTGACGATAACCTGTCCCATAAAAATTATAAAAGTAATACTGCCGAAAATAAAAACTACAAGAAAAAGAATAGATGACATAATAAAAGCCCTGCGTCTTACAGGAACACTTTTTTTGCGGGGAAATATTATAGAAAAAATGCTTTTTTCTTCCATGGCGCAGTTTAATACTATAATATATCAACAGGTTATAAAGCGCAATGTATACGGTTACTATATGTACAAGTACTGGTATCAGAAACAATTTTATGATAATTTTACATCATGCAGATAAAAATTTGCGGATTATTCCGGGATGAAGACATTGATTTTGTAAACGAAGCGCGCCCCGATTATGCAGGTTTTGTATTTGCTGCCAGCTCAAGGCAGGTATCTGCGGTACTTGCCCAATATCTGCGTTTCCGCCTTGCAAACGAGATTACACCTGTCGGCGTTTTTGTAAACGCGCCTATTGCGCAAATTGTGGAACTATACCGCAATAATATAATTTCTATTGCACAGCTTCACGGCAACGAAGACGAAAGTTATATCAACCAGCTGAAAAAATTAAGCGAAGTCAATATCAGGCAGACAAAAATCCCTGCAATCAAAGTGATAAAAACACTGTTTCCGAATTCCGGTTTGTGGTCAAAAAATATTCCAAGTAATGCTGATTATTATATGATAGACTCCGGTTCCGGCTCCGGTAAAACTTTTAATTGGGATATTCTTAAATCAATCAAATTCTCCAAACCCTGGTTTTTGGCAGGCGGCATTGATTTAAAAAATATTAATAAAGCAATGATGCATAAACCGTTTGCTATTGACGTATCAAGCGGAGCGGAAACAGACGGAATAAAAGATCGGCAAAAAATATTGGATTTGACTGCAGCAGTAAAAGGAAAAAAGTAAATGAGCAATTTTAACGGAAAGTTCGGCGATGCTGTACATGGTTACGGCGGTCAATACATACCTGAAACATTGATGAACGAGATCATCAATCTGGAAAATGCCTATAATCATTTTAAAAATGATGAAACGTTTAAAAAAGAATTAAACGATCTTTTAAATAATTATGCAGGACGCCCTTCTTTATTATATTATGCGCAAAAAATGACAAAGGAACTCGGCGGAGCAAAAATATACCTTAAACGCGAAGATCTAAACCATACAGGTTCACATAAAATTAATAATGTGCTTGGACAGGCTTTACTTGCAAAAAAAATGAACAAAACCAGAATTATTGCAGAAACAGGAGCGGGTCAGCACGGAGTAGCCACAGCTACAGCGGCGTCTCTTTTGGGGCTTGATTGTGAAATTTTTATGGGTAAGGAAGATACAGAAAGGCAGGCGTTAAATGTTTACAGAATGGAATTGTTAGGTGCTAAAGTTCATCCTGTATTTTCAGGTACGCAAACTCTTAAAGACGCTGTAAACGAAACAATGCGCGAATGGGTAAACCGTGTTCACGATACTCATTATATACTTGGCTCTGTAGTAGGACCTCATCCTTTTCCAACTATTGTACGGGATTTTCAGGCAGTGATCAGCAAAGAAGCAAGAGAGCAAATCCTTGTAATAGAAGGAAAACTTCCGGCAGCCGTTGTTGCATGTGTCGGCGGAGGCAGTAATGCCATTGGCATTTTTTACAACTTTATAAATGATAGCGATGTAAAACTTATCGGCTGCGAAGCTGCGGGTTTAGGCATCGACACAGATAAACATGCGGCAACTATCACAAAAGGCGAAGTGGGAATTTTTCATGGTATGAAAACATATTTTTGCCAAAACGAAGAAGGGCAAATTGCGCCGGTACATTCGATTTCCGCAGGGCTCGATTACCCGGGAATCGGACCGGAACATGCCTGGCTTTCTGACAGTGCACGCGCAAAGTATGTACCTGTCACAGACGAAGAAGCTGTCAGCGGTTTTGAATTCCTGTGCCGCACAGAAGGAATTATCTGCGCAATCGAAAGCGCTCATGCAATTGCACATGTTCAAAAAATAGCAAAAGAATTTTCCGCGGACGAAAGTATTATTGTCTGTCTTTCAGGAAGAGGCGATAAAGATGTTGCGTCAATTGCGCGTTACAGAGGGAAGAAAGTCCATGAATAAGAAGAGAAGAGTTCTCGCAGAGACGCAAAGGCGCAGAGTTGAGGAGAATGTTTAATGAGCAATATTAAGAACGCTTTTAAGAACGACAAAGCCTTTATTGGTTTTATTACGGGGGGAGACCCGAATATAGAAAAAACAAAAGAGTATGTTTTGGAAATGGTAAAAGCCGGAGCAGATTTGATAGAAATAGGCATTCCTTTTTCAGATCCTGTTGCAGAAGGTCATGTCATTCAGGAAGCAAACTACCGGGCTTTATCATCCGGTACTACTGTCGAAAAATTATTTAATCTTGTTTCTGACATACGGAAAGAAACTGATGTTCCTTTAGTTTATCTTACATACGCAAACCCGGTATTCCATTACGGTTACGATGCTTTTTTTAAACGATGTTCTGATGTTGGTCTTGACGGTGTTATTATTCCCGACATTCCGTTTGAAGAGCAGAAACCCGTTAAAGAAGCGGCAGAAAAAAACGGCATCGATTTAATTTCCTTAATCGCTCCGACATCGCAGGAGCGTATAAAAAAAATCGCCAAAACAGCAAGCGGTTTTATATATCTTGTATCATCGATGGGTGTAACAGGTGTAAGAAGTGAAATATCTACAGACCTTTCTTCCATAATATCCGCAATAAAATCCGTAACAGATGTACCTGTAGCAATAGGTTTTGGCATCCACACACCGCAGCAAGCGGCGCAAATGTCAAAAATTGCAGACGGAGTTATTGTAGGAAGCGCAATTGTAAAAATAATAGCACAATACGGAACTGAAGCTGCAGAGCATATCTATAGATATGTAAAAGAAATGAAAGAGGCTGTAATTGGTATAAATATCTAAATGATGTATAGTAAATATTAAGAGGAAAAACAGAAAGTATGGATGAAAAGAAAGCTACATCAGGGGCTGCGGCAGAACTGCGAACGCAGGAGTTTATTTCAAAATTTTCAGTACCTTTTACACAGCCGTATGACTTTGACGAGTTAATTGATAACGCATTGTACGAACTGCGCGATTTTACCAAAACTGACAGAGCTATCATACTTGAACTTCAAAGCGATGGCTCTCTTTTATGCACCTACGAAAGTGTAATTAACAAAGAAACACCTAAAGTATTTAAGCAATCGCTTACATACGAAATGATGAAACCTATTCTTGACGAAGCTGATAACACCGGCTGTTTCTACGAAAAACAGGCATCCCGTTATTTTCAAAGATATCCAACAACAGATTTAAACGAAAAAAGTTTTTGTTATATACCATTAAAAATCGGCGGCAACAGAGCCGGTTATCTTGTGTTTTTCACAATGTTCAAACAGGCAAACTGGGCAGAGGGGGAGTTCCGCCTTGCGACAATGGCAGGGTCGATCATCGCAGGCGCATACTCCAGAAAAAAAAGCGAAGAAATTCTTCATGCGACTAACGAAGCAGAATTGCGTACGCAGGAGTTTATGTCGGAGTTTTCTGTTCCGTTTACACGTCCGTATAATTTTGATGAACTGATCAATAACGCACTTTATGAACTGCGCGATTTTACAAAAACAGATAGAGCCATCATTTTGGAATTTCAGCAGGACGGCTCTCTTTTATGCACACATGAAGATGTCATAAACGAAGAAACGCCGAAAGTAATCGGGTGTTCCCTTGCTTATAAAATGATGAAACCGATTCTTGATAAAGCAGACAGAATCAGCTGCTTCTACGAAAAAGCGGCTTCCAGATTTTTTCAAAGATACCCTTCTGCCGATTTAGGCGAAAAAAGTTTTTGTTACATACCATTGACTATCGGCGGCAGCAGAGCAGGATACCTTGTCTTTTTTACAATGTTTGAAGAAGCAAACTGGGCGGAAGGCGAGTTTCAGTTAGCTACAATGGCAGGTTCAATTATCGCAAGCGCATATTCACGCAAAAAAAGCGAAGATTTTTTAATTGCAGCTAACGAAGCGGAATTACGCACACAAAAATTTATATCGGAGTTCTCGGTTCCGTTTACACAATCTTATGATTTTGACGAATTGATCAATGATGCACTTTACGAACTGCGCGATTTTACAAATACAGACAGAGCAATAATTCTGGAATTTCAGCAGGACGGCTCTCTTTTATGTACCCATGAAGATGTTATCAACAAACAAACTCCAAAAGTACTGGGTAAATCTCTAACCAATAAAACAATGAAGCCGATTTTTGATAAAGCAGACAGAACGGGCTGTTTTTATGAAAAGGCAGCCTCCCGGTTTTTCCACAGATACCCGGATACGGATTTAGGCGAAAAAAGTTTTTGTTATATACCGCTTACTATCGGCGGCAGCAGAGCAGGTTATCTTGTCTTTTTTACAATGTTTGAAGAAGCAAACTGGGCTGAAGGAGAGTTCCGCCTTGCAACAATGGCAGGTTCGATCATTGCAGGCGCATATTCAAGAAAAAAGACTGAAGATGTTTTATTTGCAGCAAGAGAAGCGGAACTTCGCACTCAAGGTTTTATTTCAAAGTTTTCAGTGCCTTTTACCCAGCCTTATGATTTTGATGTATTGATTGATAACGCGCTTTTTGAACTGCGCGATTTTACCAAAACAGACAGAGCCATCATTTTAGAATACATGCCGGATGGTTTACTGCATTGTACGCACGAGGATGTTATAAACAAAGAAACACCTAGAGTACTAGGCCGTTCACTTGAATACAATGTTATGAAACCGATCCTTGATGAAGCAGATACAACAGGCTGTTACTACGAAAAAGCGGCAGTAGATGTTTTTAAAGCTAATCCCGGCACATCATTGGAAGAAAAAAGTTTTTGTTACATACCGCTTATGGTAGAAGGGAATCGAGCCGGATACCTTGTTTTTGCCACAACATTTGAACAGGCAGATTGGGCGCAGGGAGAGTTCCGTCTTGCAACAATGGCAGGTTCGATCCTTGCAGGAGCTTTTTCAAAACGCAGATCAGAAACCGCTCTAAGAGATGCAACACAAAAAGCACAGCAAGCCAATGAAGCAAAAAGTCTCTTTCTTTCCAACATGAGCCACGAAATACGCACACCAATGAATGCAATTATCGGAATGACTTATATAGGAAAATCTGCATCAGACTTACAGCGTAAAGATTATTGTTTATCAAAAATAGAAAACGCTTCGCAGCATTTGTTAGGTGTCATTAACGATATTCTGGATATGTCAAAGATCGAAGCAAATAAACTTGAATTATCGTACGAAGAGTTTGAATTTGAAAAAATGCTTCAGCGCGTCGTTAATATCGCTGCATTCCGCGCCGATGAAAAAAATCAAAAGGTATCTGTACATATCGACGATTCAATACCAAGTACACTGATCGGCGATGATCAGAGGCTTGCACAGGTAATTACAAACCTCCTGGGCAATGCTGTCAAGTTCACGCCGGAAAACGGCTCTATCATCCTTGATACCCGTTTTATTAAAAAGGAAGAAACTGCGCAGGGAGACGAATATACTATTCAGATCACTGTTACCGACACCGGTATAGGCATAAGCCCTGAACAGCACAAAAAACTTTTTAAATCGTTCCATCAGGCTGATTTGGAAACAACCCGCAAATTCGGCGGAACAGGTCTTGGACTTGCAATTTCCAAAAGCATTATAGAAATGATGGGCGGAAATATTTGGCTTGAATCTGAACTTGGAAAAGGATCAAAATTCTTTTTTACATTCAAGGCAAAACGCGGAATAAAAAGCATGCCAAACCTTAGCGAAATCGGCGTAGGCTGGGGTAATGTTTCTATAATGGCAGTTGATGACGATCAATCTGTCCTTAATTATTTTAAAGATGTTTTAAACGGGTTTGGAAAAAAATGTGATACGGCATTAAACGGACAGGATGCTCTGGCGCTTGTCGGCGTTAAAGGCATGTACGACATATACTTTGTCGACTGGAAAATGCCGGGTATGGACGGCATAAAACTTGCAAGCGAATTAAAAGCAAAATCCAAATCACCCGAACACACAATCGTAATAATGATCTCCGCTGCCGAATGGAGTGGGGTTGCAGCTGAAGCAAAAAAAGCAGGTGTTGATAAATTCCTGTCTAAGCCGCTGTTCCCTTCTGCAATCGCCGATGCAATAAATGAAGCGATTGGAATAAACCACATGCAAGAAGAAGAAAAAAAGGATTTTTTACATATCTTTAAAGGATACAAAGTTCTTTTGGCTGAAGACGTCGAAATAAACCGTGAAATAATTGAAGTGTTAACAGAACCTACAATGCTTGAATTGGACTGCGCCGAGAACGGTTTAAAGGCAGTAGAGATGTTTGAGAAATCGCCGGATTCATACGATTTAATTTTAATGGACGTACAGATGCCGGAAATTGACGGTTATGAAGCAACCAGAAGAATCCGGGCGCTGCCTCATCCAAAAGCAAAAACAATTCCAATCGTAGCCATGACCGCTAACGTTTTCCGTGAAGATGTAGAAAAATGCTTTGAAGCCGGGATGAATGATCATATAGGCAAACCAATTGATATTGAAGAATTTATCAGCTTACTGCAAAAATATCTTACGAAAAATTAAATTGAGTTAAAACTTTTTTCTTGGCAGATTCTTACGTAACGCGCGGAAGAATTCATTTATATCAAGCGGCTTACCAATATGATTGTTCATTCCGGCAGTAAGACACTTTTCGACATCTTCTTTAAACACATTGGCTGTCATTGCTATTATCGGAATTGGTTTACGCTTAAGTTTTTTTTCAATTTCTCTGATTTTACGGGTGGCTTCGTAGCCATCCATCTTGGGCATTTGCACATCCATAAGAATTAAATCATAAGCGTCAGGAGATTTTTCAAATAATTTAACAGCTTCAATTCCGTTTTCTGCGCAATCAACTTTTAATTGCGTAGGTTCAAGCAATGTTTCTACAATCTCGCGGTTAATCTCAACATCTTCGGCTAAAATAATTTTAAATCCGCTGAATATTCCGCTATTATCAATTGATTCTTCTTCCGGCAGGTTATGCGAGCCAATTGCTTCGGTTATAACATCAGCAATAGCAGATGGAAATAATGGTTTTGAAAGGAATCTGTCAACGCCTGCTTTTTTTGCTTTTTCGGCAATAGAACTCCATTCAGCGGCTGAAATCATTATTACTATCGTATGCTCAGGAGATTTAGCTTTGGCTTTTAATTCCTTTGCCAGTTTTATTCCGTCCATATCCGGCATTTTCCAGTCAACAAAATAAATGTCATACATTCCCTTAACACCGATTAATGCCAAAGCATCCTGCCCGCTTAAAGCAGTATCACAATCAGAGCCAAAACCTTTTAAAACATCTTTAAAGTAATCAAGTATTTCCTGATCATCATCTACAGCCATTATCGAAACGTTATTCCAGTTAATGCCGATTTCAGATAAACCGTGCATTTTTCTTTTTCCTCGTTTTGCCTTAAAAGTAAAAGAAAAAGCCGATCCTTTTCCAACTTCAGATTTTAGCTCAATTTTACCGCCCATTAATTCCAATATATTTTTGGAAATAACAAGACCCAAACCAGTACCGCCGAACTTTCGTGATGTTTTTGAATCTGCCTGCTGGAAAGAATGGAAAAGTTTTTCCTGCTGCTCCTTGCTTATTCCTATTCCTGTATCTGTAATGGTAATTTGAATTAAATAATCATCATTTTCTTTTCCTAAAAACTTTGTATCAAGTTTAATGGAACCTTCTTCAGGTGTAAATTTTACCGCATTACCCAAAAGATTTGTAATTACCTGCGCAAGGCGCTGATCGTCACCTATTAAAAATCTTGGTATGGATTTATCGATATAAACTGTAAGTTTTTGCTTTTTTTCATCTGCTTTAAACGCAACTATGCTGACAACACGCTGAAGCATTTTTTCAAAATCATATTCGTCTACCAATAATTCAAATTTATTGGCTTCGATCTTTGACATATCCAAAACATCATTAATAACACCCAAAAGATGCTGTGAAGCGTTTTCGATTTTTTCCAGACAGTAATCTTTGCGTAAAATATCCTCTGCTGCTTTTCCAATAACAGTCATGCCGATAATCGCATTCATCGGAGTGCGTATTTCGTGCGACATATTCGACAGGAAATTACTTTTTGCCAAAGAAGCAGCTTCCGCTTCTGCACGCAGTTTTTCGGTATTTATTAATTGATTTTTTTCTTCGGTTATATCTTTTAAAGCTCCCGCAGTACGAATCGGATTACCTTCATCATCACGTATTGTTTCGCCGGAAGCCAGGATATACAAATATTCGCCGTTTTTCTTTTGCAGCCTGAATTCAAGGTAATAAGGAGTAAGCCCTGTTTTATCGATCAAATGTTTTGTAAAAGCATCAATGGCTCTTTCTTTGTCTTCGGGATGCAGGCAGTCACCCCAGCTTCTTATTTTATTTGGAAAATCATTTTCGTCTGTGTACCCAAGCATAGACCTGATATCATCAGAAAAAACGACAACATTATCGAGTCCAACAGGATTTTCTTTAACAACTTCCATATCCCACAAACCGATTTTTGATGATTTTATAACTAAATCCAGCTTTGTTAGCTGAAGTTCGTTAAGCTCTTTTGTACGAATAAGTTCATCTTCCCGCTTTTTTATGCCGGAAAGATCATATAAAAAACCCAATCCGATAAATTCATCTTCATCCTTAACACGAGTTAAAGTTAATTCACAAGGCAGAGGTGTTCCGTCCGCTGTTTGATGAAACCGTTCTGTTTTTACAACTTCTCCTTCCATCGCTAGATTCATAATATCCAAAGCATCATGGTTGGCAGGTCTTCCGTCCTTTAAATATTTTGGTGCAAAATCCTGAAAATACCGTTCTATAATTTTTTGTTTGGGCGCTTTAAACATTCTTGAAAGTTCTTCGTTGCAGTCGATAACCGCAGGGGGATCACCTGTAATAATTGTCATGCCAACAGGCATATTTTCCAATATAGACATATTAACACGAGCTGCTTTTATAATTTCATTTTCCATTTTTTTTATGTTTCTTAAATCATATATAAAAGCGAGTCCTGTAAAACTGCCGTCTTGCAAAATACTTGTTACTGTCAGCTCACATGGTATTATTTCTCCGTTTATATTTTGATGATGCCATTCAACAACGTCTACTTCACCCTTTTTTGCGTGTTCAATAATTTCCAGTGCTTTATCAAGAGACTTTTTGCCGCCCGGCTGATACTCGGGAGAAAATTTAAAAAAATTATCTATGTAATATGGTTTTGAAGTGCCGAATAGTTTTAATATTTCGTCATTACAATCTAATATTTTTACATCCTCTCCAAAGATTGTCAGACCAAACGGCATAGATTTTAATACAGTATGATTTAACTTGTTCGCATTGATTATTTCCCGTTCCATTTGATCACGGATGATTGCGTTAGCACACAGAAATGCGGCGGAACGCATTAAATCCGCATTTTCTTCATCAAAATAACGTTCATTACGATGATCGCTGAAAATTACAAATCCCCACAATTCACCTTTAAGAAAAATAGGCGTAACAAACGCAGAAACTGCATTATATGTTTTGAATAATTTTGCTTCGTTTTCCGGCATAGCATTTACAGGGCAATTTATGGATTGTCCGGTTTGAAACATACTTTCCCAGCGAGGCACAAATTTTGAATATGCCATACTTTTAAATTCCGGCGTAGTTTCTGTAGTTCCTCCCGATTCTCTGTCCCATCGGTAAACCTGCGATGTGTAAAGCCCGTCTGGTTGTGAATAATTTTTCCAAACATTAATTCTATCCAAATCCGCCATATCTGCAATCACACCCATACCGGTGGTCATCATAACGTCAAATGTGTCATTAGTATTTGAAAGAAAGATTGTTGCGGCTTTATTTAACGCATCTGCCATTTTTTTGCTGCGCTCCAAAGCCTTAAATGCATCGTTAATATTATTGCAGTTTTCCATAATTGATTATAACAGTTATCTGTAAATTATTATATATTATAATTTAAAAAACCCCGCATGGCGGGGCTTCAAATCATAAATAATAGTTACGCTAATTTTCCTCCCGGATTATAGCCTCCCTAAACCCAGCTGCAGTCATTTTTTCTATTGTTGTTTGAACATCAATTCCGCGGACACCTGCTATTACAACGCGGTAAAACTCGACATTGTCGCCGTTTGTAAATCTTTCATAAGCGGGATTCAATCCTGCCGCTTTTAATTTATCAAATGATTCAACAGCATTTCTTGCGACCCTGTATGCTCCTACCTGGAAACGGTAATTTCTATTAGGTGATATTGTTAAATCGGGCGTCAATCTAAATTGAAAAACCGGCAGTACCGGCTCAAGCATAACAGGCTGAGAAACAAACACCGGAGCAGCTGTTATTACAGGTTGTGTTATTACAGGCATTACAGTACTTGTATTAGATTGTACTTCATTAGCTGTCATCTGAGATCCAACAGCAGGAGTACTTATAACAACCCTTTCTATACTTGTGACTGTAACAGGAGCAGTGCCTGTTACTATCATATCAAGCTGTTCTGCGGCAGCTCTTGAAACATCGATTATTCTTGCCGGAACAAATGGACCTCTATCGTTTACCCTGACTGTAACGCTTCTATTGTTATGCTGATTTGTGACAGTAAGCATTGTCCCAAAAGGCAAACTTGGGTGAGCGGCAGTAAACTGGGATGAATCGAAAATTTCTCCCGATGCAGTCGGGCGGCCTTCAAACTCCCTGCCATACCATGATGCAATACCTTCTTGTCTGAAAACATCCAGATTTTGAGCCAATAATTGAAACGGCAAAACAACCGAAACAAGCAAAATAATTACTATAATATATAACTTTTTCATATCGATAATATCGGCATAGGTGACTGTCACCTATAATGGAATATATCCTGTTTTTTCGATTATTTCTTGTCCTTGCGGTGATAAAATCCAATCGATTAATAATTTTGAATTACCTTGCGACTGTCCGTTTGTTACTGCGTAAAAGTTACCAATAAAGCGGTAACTTCCATTTTGAATATTTACTATAGAAGGTTCGATTCCGTCAATTTTAAGAAGTTTAACATCGGGGTTTGAATACATTGTTAAAGCGAAATACCTATATGAATACCCTAAAGCCGGTTGTACTCCCTGCCACTCTAGCGAAACTTGCCGCATTAAACTGTTCGTACCAATTAAACTAGCGTCCGGCAGAGGCTGAGGAACTTGAATTGGAAGTCCTTTTAGGTATGTTTGCAGTCCTGTTTGGCTGCCGGAACCTTGAGGGCGCTGAAATGCAATAATGCTCCCGCCTTCACGCCAGCCTAAAGTACTCCATTTTGCGGTTTTACCGGAATAAATATTACGAATTTGCTGATATGTCAGGTTATCGACAGGATTATTTTTTCCTGTTAAAAATACAAATGCTTCGCGTCCTATTGGAGTAAAATACAAATCAACTCCGGCTTCTTTGGCTGCGGCAACTTGCTGTTCTGAAGCGCCTACAGTAAATATAATGTCCCTGTTTCCCGATATAATTCCCTGATATGCATTACGGGTACTGGTACAAAGGACATAATCCTGCGAAAAAATATTTTTATCGTACACAGCTTCTGCAAAAGCAGCATAAACCGGATACAACGCTGTTGCTCCGTCTAATACAGGCAGAGAATCTGTAAGAAGCAGCTGAGATTTTTCATCCAGTTTTGCTGTTTTGGAATTTTCAGAAAAAGGTATAAATATGGTTAAATCCGGCGCTGCCTCTGATTCATTAAAAGTAGTTGGGTTTATCCACCAATTTCCGCGTAATGCTAAAGGAAATAAAACAATCGATAAGATTACAAACAAAAATATTACTGCCGAAACCGCAAAGAACTGTTTTTTATGTATTATCCATAAAAGTACATTTATTCCAATTGCTGCGGTTAATACTAAAGCAACCGGAATCATTCCAACAATATTATCTATTTCGTTAAAAGCAATAAAATATTCATATCTATAAAGTATATAACAGCCTGTAATCCAAACAAAAATAATTATAATAATGCGAATAAGTAGTTCAATTTTTTTTATCATTTGTTAACCATACTACATTAAATATATAGTATTTGTTGCAACCCCAATAAATAATACAATAATTGAAATTACAACAATAACCGGTAAAGCAATCGCGGTAATTGAGAGTATCATTCCAAAAATTCCTATTTTTTTTCTACCCTGCTTTAAAGATATTACTCCTAATATCATCCCTGCAATTGGTGATATTATAATAAAAATATAAATGATCGGAAATCCAAAAAGTATAGTAATTCTAATAATAAGGATTGGAAAAAGAACTAAACCTAATGCCAGAAGCGTTAAACCTATTTTATATTTTTTAGTTGTTTGTTCGTTTTCATTTTCCATAAAAAATCCTTTTAGACAAAAAAAAAGTTTGGCAACGACCTACTTTCCCGGGCGCTGACGCTCGTTTCGAACCTTCGGTTCGCACTCGCTTACTGCCATCATCATTATAACTTGATCCTGCGCCTCGCTTTGTTGCATTTTTCATCTACGCCCTAACGGGCGCATATTTGTGCGCCTTATCGATGCAGTATCACAAAAATCAAATAGACATAAAAAAGCCCGGCAATGACCTACTTTCCCGCACCTTAGAGATGCAGTATCATCGGCGCAAGAGGGCTTAACTTCCATGTTCGAAAAGGGAATGGGTGTGCCACCTCTGCAATAATCACCGGGCAATAATTTAATTTAAGGAACAATAATATGGTCAAGCCTCACGGCAGATTAGTATTGGTCGGCTTAACATATTACTATGCTTAGACCTCCAACCTATCGACCAGGTAGTCTTCCTGGTACCTTTAGGGGGGTT
>WQYB01000067.1 GCA_009781475.1 Treponema sp. | reverse complement strand
GCGCGGGAATATGTAATTACACGCCCCGACACGCCTTATCCGTGGATCAACTATCTTGGTTGTCAGGAATTTTTCGGACTTTTTTCCAATACTTCGGGCGGTTATTGTTTTTACCGCGACGCGAAAATGCTGCGTCTTACACGTTACCGCTACAATAATGTACCTGCCGATTTTGGCGGACGTTATTTCTATTTAAAAGACGGAAACGATACATGGACTCCTTCATGGATGCCGATGAAATCCAAACTTGACCGTTATGAATGCCGTCATGGCATGGGTTATTCTCGTATTTCTTCCGCCCGCAACGGACTTGCTTTCGCGCAAACGTCTTTTGTTCCGTTAGGTGACAAGTGCGAAATTCACAAAGTTACTTTAACAAATGAATCTTCAGCAGAAAAAAATATTGATATTTTTTCTTTTATCGAATTTTGTTTATGGAACGCTCAAGATGATATGACAAACTTCCAGCGCAACTTTAGTATTGGAGAGGTTGAAATTGACGGCTCACGCATTTATCACAAAACTGAATACCGCGAAAGACGCAATCATTACGCTGTGTGGGCTGTTAATACTCCTGTTAACGGATTTGATACCGACAGACAAACCTTCCTTGGTTTGTATAACGGTTTTGATTCTCCGCAGACTGTACTTAAAGGCGAGGCGAACAACTCTGTTGCATCCGGCTGGGCTCCTGTAGGTTCTCATCACATTAAAGCGAAACTTGCAACAGGCGAATCAAAAACTTTTGTGTTCGTGCTTGGTTTCTGCGAAAACCCGCAGGATCAAAAATGGGAAAAACCCGGAATCATTAATAAAAAACCCGCAAATGATCTTTTAAATAAATACAATACACCCGAAGCTGCCGACAAGGCGTTAGCTGAATTAAACGCTTACTGGAAAGATTTACTTGGCCGATTTACAGTTGATGTTTCGGCTTCTTCAAGACCGGAAGATAAAAAAATGGAAAGAATGGCAGGCATTTGGAACCAGTATCAGTGTATGGTTACATTTAACATGTCACGAAGCGCGTCATATTTTGAATCCGGCATCGGGCGCGGCATGGGCTTTCGCGATTCCAACCAGGACTTATTGGGTTTTGTGCATCTTATTCCGAATCGCGCCCGTGAGCGTATTCTCGACATCGCCGCGACTCAATTCCCCGACGGCAGCGCGTATCATCAGTATCAGCCGCTTACAAAACGCGGCAACAACGAAATTGGCTCCGGTTTTAACGATGACCCGTTGTGGTTAATTTGCGGTGTTGCAGCTTACATAAAAGAAACTGGCGACTACAGCATTCTGGATGAAAAAGTTCCGTTCGATAATGACGAAAAACTTGCCGACTCTCTTTTTATTCACTTAAAACGTTCATTTGATTTTACCGTAAAAAATAAAGGTCCGCACGGACTTCCGTTAATTGGACGGGCTGACTGGAACGATTGTTTAAATCTTAACTGTTTTTCATCCACGCCGGGCGAATCATTTCAGACCACAGCGAACTTTGAAAGCGGCGTAGCGGAGTCTGTTTTAATCGCGGGGATTTTCGCGTTTGTAGGTCCCGATTATGTCGAAATATGCCGCCGTTCAAACCGCAATGATGAAGCATCTTACGCGCAAAAAGAAATCGATAAGATGATCGAAATCATCAATCAACATGGATGGGACGGTAACTGGTTCCTTCGCGCTTACGACGCTTACGGCAAAAAAATCGGAAGTAACGAATGTGAAGACGGCAAAATCTATATTGAATCTAACGGTTTCGCTGTAATGGCAGGTATCGGTATCGAAGACGGCCGTGCGGTAAAAGCTCTCGATTCTGTAAAGGAACATCTTGAATCACCATACGGCATTGTTCTTTTGCAGCCCGCTTACAAAGATTATCATTTAGAGTTAGGTGAAGTTTCTTCGTATCCGCCAGGGTATAAAGAAAACGCGGGTATTTTCTGCCACAATAACCCCTGGGTTACAATCGCGGAAACAAGACTTGGAAGAGGAACTCGCGCGTTTGAAACTTATTCCAAAATATGCCCGGCTTACCGTGAAGATGACAGCGACCTTCGCCGCATGGAACCGTATGTGTACGCGCAAATGGTAGCCGGCAAAGACGCGCCCCGTCATGGCGAAGCGAAAAACTCCTGGCTTACAGGAACAGCCGCGTGGACTTTTGTAAGTATTTCTCAGTATATTCTCGGCGTTCGCCCTGATTATGACGGTCTTGTTGTCGATCCTTGTATTCCTTCGACCATGAAGGGTTTCACTGTTACTCGCCATTTCCGGGGCGCTGATTATCACATCACGGTTGACAACAGTGCAGGCGTGGAAAAAGGCGTAAAGTCTATTACGGTAGACGGAAACGCGCATAACGGCGTAATTCCCGCCTTCGCCGACGGCAAAGTACATAAAGTTGTTATTACTTTAGGATAAGAGGTTCTCACGGAGACGCGGAGACACGGAGGACACAGAGTTTATTAATTATTTATAACTCCGTGTTCTCTGTGCCTTTGTGCCTCCGTGTGAGATCTTTTTAAGAAATAGTATTATTAGGAGAATCAAGTGCATTATAAAAATTTTACTACGGTCACTTATGCGCCGGCTGGTTATTTGCAAGAAAGATCAATCGAGCAGTTAAAAGCCGATATCGACAAGACAGCGAAATACATCAAGCTGGATAAAATCTATCTTGAAACATACCGTTCGGAAGTTTTAATCGAACGGCAAAAAATGGAAGAAATAAAAGCCTTGTTTATCGAAAACGGATATCAGGTTTCAGGCGGAATTACAACAACTGTCGCGAAAACATTAATGGGCAGCATGTGTTTTTCTGATCCCAATAACCTGAAACGTCTTGGAGAGATCTCTGCCTACACAGCAGAACTTTTTGACGAAGTTATACTCGATGATTTTTATTTTACAAACTGCCGCTGCGAATTATGTATCAAGGCGAAAGGAAATAAAAGCTGGGCGGAGTTTCGCCTGGCTTTAATGAAAGATGTTTCCGAAAACGTGATCATAAAAAACGCGAAGAAAGCAAATCCCAAAGTGAGTGTAGTAATAAAATATCCAAATTGGTACGACAGCTTTCAAGCTTGCGGTTACAATCTGGAAGATCAGCCGAAAATGTTTGACGCTCTTTACACAGGCACAGAAACACGCGACCCGAACTTTACACACCAAAACCTGCCGCGCTATTTAAGTTATTTTCTGCCTCGCCTTATGGAGCGCATTAAACCCGGGAAAAACGGCGGCGGCTGGTACGACCTTTTTGAATGCAGTATCGAAGATTATTTACAGCAGGCGTATTTAACGCTTTTTGCGAAATGCCGCGAGCAGATGTTATTTTGTCTGCCGCTTCTTTTTAATGCAACTTCTTATTCTGCCGCAGTCGGCGCATTTTACGATGAAGCAGACTTGTTTATGGACAAGATAGGCGAACCTGTTGGTATCGCGTGTTACAAACCATATCATTCGTTTGGAGAAAGACTTGTTCATGAACATATTGGAATGTCCGGTATCCCATTAGATCCTTATCCGTATTACCCAACTGACGCGAAAATTATTTTTCTTACAGCGGATGCCGCATGGGATAAAGATATTGTAAGCAAAATTAAACAAAGCCTTTTAAACGGAAGTAAAGTTTTTGTTACAAGCGGTTTGTATAAAAAGCTGGAAGGCAAAGGAATCGAAGACATTCTACCGATGGAAATTACCGACAGAAAAGTTACAACCGATATTTTTACAACAAGCGCATTCGGGCGAAACAACTGCGGATATGTAAAATCATCAGCACCTGTAACAATACCCCATGTTGCCTACAACGAAAATGATCTTTGGGTACTTTCTTCTGCGCTTACTCCTTATTCCAGCCATCCGATGTTGCTTTGCGGCTCTTACGGCAATGGTAAACTCTATGTTGTTACAATCCCTGACGTACCTGCCGACCTTTACAAATTACCGTCAGAAACTCTTCTAATGCTGCGCAGTGAAATGGATTTACCCGTAACAATTGAATGCTGCGGACGAGTCGGTCTTTTCCTGTATGATAACAATACTTTTATTTTACAATCATTCCTTGATAGACCTGAAATGGTGCGTGTTTGCATCAACAAAGCCGACGCGAAATTAGAACCTTTCATAAAAATGCCGTGGTTGCGTCAGATGAAACCGGTGCGAACCGGAGAAAAGGAAACAGTGTATGAAGTGCAGTTAATGCCGGGCCGTTACTCCATGTTTAAGATTGAGTAGTGTTTTAATTTCTGAACGAATTATTTAGATTTTCCACGGCTCTTAAATAATCTTCGTTTGGATTGATAAACGTTTTAGATTTGTATGATTCTAGGCAATTATCTTTCATTGTGAAAATAAAAATGAAGGGTCCCACCAAAAAGTTTCATCTTCATAAATAAAAGTATCATTTGTTAATCTTCTTAGGTTTATACAATCTTCAATTGTATAAATGTATATGTAATTATTATTTCTGTGTATAGTTGTTCCGCTGCCGCCGCTATAACCAACAATATCTACACTTCTTACAACATCACCAATTTCAACATTTATTGTTTTCAAATTTGAATAGATAACATTTACTTCAATTGCTTTTCCATTTTCCTGAAAGTAATACACCATTTGTACATATCTGCCGAAATTTCTGTTATTTCGCGGATCATTTGACAGATTGGTTATTCTTGACATTGTCGTAGCAAATACAGGTGAATTATCGTTTAGAGTAATTGATATTCCTCTGTTAAACCTTCTTTCCTTCGCTGGGTCTAAACCTATTTCTTGTGCAAAAATATTTAAAATACAATTCAAAAACAAGCAAATTAATATTAGTTTTTTCACATTAACCTCTGATTGTTATAATATAATGTATTTTTATTATTATGTCCATTAATTTAATATTTTTATATGTTTGTATTATTTTTTATATTTTTGGATTTTGTATTGGTTGGTGACTAGAAACATGATTTATTTGTTGTTGTTAGTAGTTAAGCGCAATTGCACTAGATTTATATTGACAAAAATATTATAATTTGTTAATATTATTATATATGATGAGAAAAATGATTAATAAAAATATACATGTAACGTTATTAATAATATATTTATTATTTATGTATGGTTGTTATACTCCAAGTGTGAACCCTTGGATATCAGTAAATTATTACGAAAAAAACTTATATAGAGATACAAATAGTTATTTATTTCATCATCCAAATAGAATTGATTATGATATAGAGAAATATTCTGATTATTATATTAATGATCTTTTTGTAGGTATAACCTCTGACCATCCAAGTAGAAATATTCATCTTGCTTATGATTTTATTAAACCTGTTAGTCTAAAAATATTTTTACAAGCACCTAATAGAATAGAATATGAAAAAATTATAATTCATAATATTCAAATAATTTCAAGAAGTGGGATTAATTATGAAGCACAAATAAATGAAATATTTCCTGTAGAAATTTTAATAGATGAAGCATATGAAAGAGTTAAATATATTAATAATCCAAATAGATTTGTAAGATTTGAAGGAAGACCTGGAGGTATTATATTAAGAAATCTTAACATAATTAATGGCATATTAACGCCTGATGATTCTCTAGATATTGAATATACTCCATTTAATTCGTATATTCGTTTAGAAGAGTATGAAGAAATAAATTGTATTTACGATATAGAAATAATAAAACAATCTGAAGTAAAAAGAAAACAAATAAATTTTATAATAATACCAAGGGTTAATACTGGAACAATAAGGTGGAACCAAATACATTAAACTGTGCAACTTCGCTTAACAGGATTGTATGCACAAGCCGCTTTAGCGGCGTATATAATAAACTTCATTAAGCACGCCGACCGTAGGGAGGTATATGCTAAAAAGTTGCTTTCGCAACTTCAATAGCCATCGAACTTTGGTTCGCGGGTGGCTCGGGCTACGAAAAACTACAGTTGGCTTCGCCTTTATGCGAATTTGTTTCCGCCACATTTGGTAATCTTGCAAAACTCAAAGTTCACATTGGCGGTTTCGCTTATTCGGGTTATTAAACCGTCATATATAACCAGGTTGAAAAAAATATAATAATATGATATAATTGGTAATAAGGAGTATATAATGAAAAATATTTTACAAAAAAGGATATCTTTATTGTTCTTGGTATTTTCGATTTATTTTTGTAATTTACATGATTTAAATGCAGATTCAACTTTTCGAACTGAAACTATTGAATTTGAAAATCAATTTTCAATAAATATTGATATTCCCGATAATTGGCAAATTAGACGTGAGCGCGGAACTCCTATTTCAGGAGCAGTCCGAACGTATGATTTAATTATAATACCTCCTTCAAATGAAAAAGGATTCCTTAGAATTACTGTCGGATTAAATGGAACTAGAAGACCTCTGCCTTTACAACAATTCGAAAGGCTTGTTGAAAGTAGAGTATCGATGCTTCTTCCATTTGCAGTTGAAGAAAAAGCAATTTATCACAATATTCAAATTAATAATGGTACTGGAAAATATTGTAAATTGACAGATGCTTCATTAGTTAATAAAACACCTGATCCGGATGATTATATTTATCTTGGCATTTATTTTGCAAATTACAACAATGGAAGTATAATATATTCAACATTGTTAGCAGATGAAATAAATAATTTAATATTTCAGAATATGTTAAGAATTGTATCTAGTATAATACCTTTAACAGGTAGTTAATATAACAGATTTATATAAACAATCCTGTTAAGTGCAGTTTGTATTTTATTTTGGTTTATATACTATAAATCCTGCTTCATCTGGTAAATCATATATTAACACATTATTCTTTAATTTTTTCATTTTTAATAACATTAATATATCACCACTGCCTGCTGCAATAAATACAACTCCAAATATAAATACTAAAAAATGTCCGATTATTAATGATACTATTATTGGAATTATACCTAAAATTATTGTAGGCATAATAACTGCAAATCTATAATGATTTATTTTTAATATTTCCACACAATGACAATAAGGAGAAAATAATTTTTCTTTTGGCATTATACCATATTTTATTGATTTAAATTTATTTTCTGAATTAACTGCAAAAAATATTCCATGTATTATTTCATGTAAAAAAATACTAATTATAAATAATATCAGAATGATGAAAAATCTTAAAATAGTATTTTCATGAAACAAAGTATATGTAAAAGCATCTGCTCCTTTATAATTCCATATTATATAATAAGGAATACCAAATATTATTACAGACTTTAATATTACAATAAAAGCAAATATATTTGCCCAAACTATATTAATTGACATTTTTTCCTTTATATAATTATCCTCATTAATCGTTTCTTTAATCATTTTATTCTCCTTATTATTATTTTATCATTTTTAATTATTTTGTCAAGATTTCATGAAAAAATATGCAAATTGCATATAACGTTAAGTGAAACGCAGGTTAATTGTCTGTTCCAAAAACTAATACTTCATTTTCTTGAATTAATATCAATATATTATTATAGATAAAATAAACATAAGTTGAACTTCCGTTTTCTGTTTCCCATCGCAGATCCCACTGACCATAGGCTTGTTCTTCTTTTAAAAATATAATTTCTGAATTATTTACAGTTATTGAACCCCTTTCACCGGATGACCAATACATTGCTTTTTCGCTTATTCTTTCTGCAATCCATGTATATTTTCCATTCTGTATATTCAAATTTATTGATAATTCATATATTCCAAGATTTTCATGATGACCCATTGTTTTATACTGCCAAGTTCCGTTAATAGAGTCCTGGGCTGATATATTTATTAATAAGCCAAAAAATAATAGAAAAATTACATAATTTTTAATCAAAGTATATCTCCTAATTAATAATTAACTATATCTTATTATTTATAAAATATCAATATTAACTTGAAAAATTATGATATTAATGTTATACTTACATATATTATCTAAATTAATAAATTGGAGTGAAATATGAATAAAAGCAAAACTATATTTAATATTTTCGTAATATTGATATTATTGGTTTATGTTACAGGTAGTATTTATTCAAATCCTAATTCAAATATTACAGTTTCGTCAAATAACCGTGGTGTATTAATTGGAACTAATGACCGTACGGTAAAAATATTCATTCCGTCAAGAACTCTTAACGCTGTAAGTGAACGCAGCGGAGGAGGGCAGAATAATCCAAATTACTTTTATTTAACGGATAGAAGTGTAAGGGGAATTAGTGTCCCTTTGCATTTTTCAGGCTGGCTTTTACCAATTGAAAACTTTAGGCATAATAGTGTTGCAGAATTTTGGATGGAACAATTCAGTCGAATTCCGATTTTTAATTATGAAATTATAGAAGTCGGCGATTGATGGGTTTTTTTATATGATATACCAGTACCGGAAGAATTCAGAGATGTCCACAGTTCACATATGCGGGCAAATCTGTTCCGCGGTTATACATGGGTAGATTTGCATTTATCTGTAACAGACAGAAGATCAAGTGAATATTTACATAATATACTTACCGAATATTTAAAAACTGTACAAGTTCAGGAATAAAGAAATCTATCGTTTTTTGTTATTTTTTTATACTCGTGTTGTGCATTAATTCTTATATTAGAGTATATGAGTATATTTAATCTAATAAACATTTATATGAGCGTATTTTGCGCCATTATTTGCCTTACTTGTCTGTTTATCGTTTTTACTGAATATAATAAAAAGGAAAAACGGAATAAACTATACATCGGTTTAATAGTTACCCTTATTATAATGCTGCTTTCTGATGCAGCAGCTAATGGATTACAGGGTAAACCCGGTATTAATCCATATCTGATGATTCGTATATTAAGTATTGCTTACATTTGCGGTCCTGTAATGATGATATTTCTTACCCGTCTTATTATGACTATTATTAATGAAAAAACATTCGCTTCAAAAACAGCCTTTTTTGCATCTTATATAGCAATTGGTACTTGTGTTTTAGATATTATTTTTATTTTAATATCACAGTTTATTCCTTTATATTTTGAGGTGGATAATAATAACTTGCTTATCCGCAATCAAATCTGGAATATAGTTACTCAAAGTCTTGCTTTTATTTGTATGTTTATAGGTTCCGGTATTCTTATATCATATAAAAAATCTATAAGCAGGAGGGAATTTATTACAATGCTTGCCCAAATTGTAATCCCTGCATTTTCAGTTGTATTTTATATATTCTTTGTTGAATTATCTGTCGTAAATTATGCGGTAACAATTGCAGTTTTACTTTATTTTGGAAACGTTCAAAGTGAACTTATTTATAAAATAAAACAAAAAGAGCTGGAATTGATAAAGGGGCATATTTCGATTATGTTAAGTCAAATTCAGCCGCATTTTTTGTTTAATTCTTTAACCGCAATAATAGGGCTTTGTGATAAAGATCCTGCAAGAGCAAAAGAAATGACATTTGAATTTTCCGAGTATTTGCGGAGTAATATGGAATCGCTGACAGAAAAAGAATTAATTTCTTTTGAACAGGAATTAAAACATATCGAAGTCTATTTAAGTTTGGAAAAAGCTATTTATGGAAAAGGTTTGAATGTTGTGTATAATATCGAAGTTTCCGATTTTAAACTTCCTGTTCTGACTTTGCAGCCGATTGTTGAAAATGCAGTGAAACATGGAATCGGAAAACGTGAAGGCGGCGGAACTGTATCAGTATCTGCTATACAAACGGATAAGGCTTATGTATTGAATGTTTCTGATGACGGTTTGGGGTTTGTAGTTAAAGAGAATGAACGTACTAGTGTCGGTATTGCAAATGTTACCAATCGTTTATCTGTTATGTGCGGCGGCTCTCTTGAAATAAAAAGTGAACCGCAGGTAGGTTCTACGGTAACAATTACAATTCCAAAATAAATTTACTGTGTTGAATAAAAATTAACATTCTGGCGAGACATTAAAATGAAGGAGGTATTTATGAGAATATTTGCATTGGATGACAGTGAGCTTGCGCTGGAAGTGCTTGTTCAATCAATTAATGAAGCTGTACCTCAGGCGGAGGTGTACCCTTTTTATATTCCATCAGAATTAATTAAGTTTGCTAAAAAGAAAGCCTGCGATATTGCGTTTTTGGATATTCAAATGTGGGGTATGAACGGCCTTGAGGTTGCAAAATCATTAAAGGATATTTATCCAAAAATAAATATTATTTTTGTTACAGCTTATAAAAAACATGCTAAAGAGGCTTTTGATCTTTATCCTAGCGGGTATGTTTTAAAACCGGTTACAAAAAAAGCAGTATTGCGCGAAATTGAAAACTTAAGATTTCCATTAGGGAATAAAACACAGCAAACGTTAGTGCCTGCACTGTCGGATGTTAAAGTACGTGTTTTTACTTTTGGAAATTTTGATGTTTTTATTAACGGCAAACTGCTTGTATTCTGCAGGTTAAAAGCAAAAGAAGCATTTGCGTATTTAATTGACAGGAAGGGTTCTTCTGTAACTACGGCAGAGATCGCTTCTATTTTATGGGAAGACAGGGAATATGACAGATCAATGCAAAATCAAACTCAGGTAATAATTTCCTGCATGATGAAAACACTAAAAGAAAATGGTGTAAGTGATATTATTGTAAAAAAACGGAATCAGATTGCAATTGATAAATTAAAAATAAAATGCGACTATTACGATTTTTTAAATTGGGATGTTTCTGCTGTTAACGCTTATGAAGGTGAGTATATGACAAACTACAGCTGGGCGGAAATGACAGCCGGCGAGTTATATATGAGAAACGGAAAAAGGTAAATATTTTTCATTTGTTGTGCTTGTGTTGTGCAGAGCGCTGTATATATTTATTAAGGCTCGTATGGGTCTAAAAATAAACAGCCGAAAGGTAAATGGAGATAAAATGAAAAAGCTAATAGTTTTAGTTTTAGCAGTATGCTGTATCATGCCAAATCTTTTTGCACAGCAGCAAGCGGGTGGAACCCGGGATTATTCCGGAACTTACGAAATTCATTTAAGAAATGGAAATGCAGTTGATATTCAGCAGCTTGCTGTAAATAACGGAATTGCTGTTATTCAGCAGAATAGAACCGGCGGACAGAATCAACAATGGCGTTTTGAACGGCAAAGTGATAATTCGTATAAAATAACAAATGTATTAAGTAACAGGTTGATGGATGTTCAAAACAGCAGAATAAATGCAAACGGAGCATTGGTACAGCAATGGCAGGATAATAATACTATGAACCAGCGATGGTATATTATTGATGTTGGCGGAGGTTTCGTTAAAATCCAAAACGCAAGTTCCGGAAAACTTCTTGATATGTCCAGAAGCAACTACAATACCCTCGGACATCAATTCCATCAATGGGATGATCTTGGCGGTGAAAACCAGCAGTTCAGATTGGTTCAGGTAAACGCTCCTGTTGTTACAGGAAGAGATTGGTCGGGAACATATGAAATACATTTAAGAAACGGGAATGTAATAGATATCCGTAATTTTAATTCAGATAACGGAGTTGCTGTTATTCAGCAGAATAGAACAGGAGGAAGGAATCAGCAATGGCGTTTTGAACGGCAAAGTGACGGCACGTATACTATTACAAATGTACACAGTAACAGAGTAATGGATGTTCAAAACAGCAGAATAAACGAAAACGGAGCATTAGTACAGCAATGGACAAGTAATAATACTGCAAATCAACGATGGAACATTGTACAAAGAGGGGATTTTGTTATTATACAAAACTCAGGTTCCAGAAGAGTACTTGATATGTCCAGAAGCAACTACAATACACTTGGACATCAGTTTCATCAATGGGAAAATCTTGAAGGTGAAAATCAGCAGTTCAGATTAGTGCCTGTAAACTAGAAATTTCAAATGCGTTATGTCAAGAAATACTGTCTTTACAGGCAGTTAAATAATCATGATTACCCGCATAGGGTATTACAACAAGGAGTTTTTTTATGAAAAACACAAAGAAAGGAATAGGGATTGACGGCAAGGATGCCGCTGTAACCAATTTATGGAGCTTGTTACGCAAACTCCAAGTATTAAAATTAACAGGGATGATAATTTTAATAACATCATGCGCGACATTTGGAATTGGAAAATCTTTGCCTCCGCCGGAAAATGTTACATTAACCCAAACGGTAGGTCCTCGCAGTATCACTGTAACATGGAACGCAGTAAAAGATGCAACAGAATATGAGGTGCAAATAGCCGGGCTTGGAAGATGGACAACTAAAGAAACAAGATTTACAACACCGAGCAATGTTACTGTAGCTCCGGATCGGAATTATGATGTTCGTGTGTCTGCAAATAAACGCTCCATAAAAGGCGATCAATCTTCTGCGGTTTCTATCAGGACAAGCCCTGCAACCCCTGTAGAAAGGCTTCCTGTTCCGTCAAACGTAACTGTAACTGCAACATCATGGAACAGCGTTACCATAACATGGGGAGCTTCGGCAGGTGCAACCGGTTATCGCGTAACGCAAGGTTCAAATACATGGACAGTAACAGACACTTCACAGACCGTAACCAATTTAAACGGAAATACAAACTATTCTTTTGTTGTAACTCCGCTTTTAAATAATGATGCTGGAACCAGTGCCAGGTCTGTTTCGGTTAGAACTCCAATGAGTCCTCAGCAGCAAGCAGCGGAAGAGCAGAGAATCAGAGAGCAGGAAGCTGCTGCCGAAAGACAGCGTCAAGCTGCCGCAGCCGAAGAAGCCAGAATAGCCGCTCTTACTAATAACGTAAACTTTCAGCGTTTAAGAGGGGAATGGGTGATGTTACAAGATTCACTTTTCTTCCCGAATGATGCAGGGTCCGATGTGGTTTTTAGCGGCGGAGGAGGATCTGCAATTAGACTTAAGTTACAATCGATAACCGCAAATGAAGTAATTTTAGGCGACACCAGATCAGGTATAACTTTTAATTATTCTCTATCAGGCAACATATTAACAATTACAAATTTCAGGATGGCGCTTCTTGGTTCATGGCGGGCAACTGATATGTATAATGGTGAATATAGAAGAAGGTAAGCGGTAAATAATCATTGGCTTTTATTAATTCCTTTTAAAGGTCAATGATATATTAATATAGATTAAAGCACTGTGGAACGGCAGTGCTTTTTTTTATTAAAATCCCATTTTACTTAATTTATCTGTTATATCTATATAAATATCCGGTATATTAATTCCTGATATTTTTTTCTTTTTATAATCAACTATTTCCGCGTGCGATATTCCGCCTTCTATTTTAAAAATATTTTTACCCCATCTTGCAGAGTGTTCACTGACTATTCCATCGCTTTCTCCGTTTACCAGTTTTAAATATAGATACGAATAGAAAAACATTAAATCATCAAATGCGTTTCTCATTGTTGTGTATAAACTTTGATAATATACTCTGTCATCAGGTATTACTTTTTCGTTGAATTCTTTCATTTTTGCGGTTGTTAAATGATAATTTACATTATATAAATTCGGATTTGTATCGCCGTATAATTTACCGAAAATTGCAAGCGCTTTTTTTGTCATTTTTGTATGTATAATTTTTTGATTGTAAATAAGGTCTGCAGCTTCTGCGCCGTGATGAGGCGTACATATTGTTGTTAAACTTACAATTTTATCTGCAAAATCATGTTTCCAGATAAGATAGCGGGAATCAATACCACCTTTGGAATGGGATATGATATTTACTTTGCCGGTTTTATTTTCTGATAATATTTTTTCTATTGTACTCTTTAAAATCAGCGCATTTGATTCATAATCACCCCAAGCATCAGTATTACCTAAATATACTTTTATTCCCATCTGTGTCAGTATATCCGGGATTCTGCCCCAGAAATTAATAAGGCTTTTTCTGTCATGCGCAAATATACCGTGAACAAATACTACAGGGTATCTTAGATTAATAGTATGTCCTTTAAATATTAAAATGTATTTTAAACAACATTAATAATCTGTTCTTTTTCTTCCAAAAACGCTTCTACAATTAAAGGATCAAATTGTTCTCCCGCTCCGTCCATTATAATTTTTAATCCTTCATCTGCAGAAAACGGCTTTTTGTACGGACGTTCGGAAACAAGAGCGCTGAAAACATCAATGATTGCCATTATTCGTCCCTGAATAGGGATGTTAGTTTTTTCCAGTCCGCGCGGATATCCAAGTCCATTCCATAGTTCATGATGGTTGCCGGCTAATAATTTGGCATTTTGCAGGAACTCTTTATTATCATTTGTTTTGGATGCGATTCTGTCGATTATATGTTCGCCTTTTATTGAATGAGTTTTTATAATATTAAACTCTTCTTTTGTGAGCCTGCCCGGTTTATTTATAATAATGTCAGGTATTGAAAGTTTTCCAACATCATAAAGACATGCAGATGATATTAATTGTTCTATATCAATTTTATTAAGCTCATAAGGATATACTCTGCGTTCCAGCATTCCGTTAATTAAAATTTTTAGATAAGCGGAAGTGCGTTCAATACGGCCGCTTTTTTGCTCGTTGCGGTTTTCTATCATGTCTGCCAAAACAAACATTACTCCGTGTAATAAATCATTTTTTTGCTGCATTTTTTTCCTCCTATAATTACGCTGAAAGGCAGGCATGCGTTTCAGCAAGCTGCTTTATTATCGGCAGTTTTTGCGGGCATTTTTTTTCACATTCGCCGCAGGATGTACAGGCTTCTGCGGATGCGCTTTTCAGCCAGCTCCATCCGTTTATTAAAGCCTTGTATGTGTTCTTTGCATGTTCGGGTACTTCATAAACTTTGTACATTATCATCGCTTCAAGGACAGCCGCAATTTCGATTCCCTGCGGGCATGGTTTACAGTAATTGCAGCCCGTACAATAAAGCTGTGCCAGGTTTTTATTTTCTTCCATCATTTTATTGATGTGTTTTACTTCTTCTTCTGTAAGGTGTTCCGTGCGGGAAGCGACCTCTGCGTTTTGTACAACCATGTTTATATCGCTCATGCCCGAAAGCGCCATGTCTATATTCGGGTTTGAAAACACAAAGCGCAACGCAAGTTCCGCAGAGCTTACGCGGTTTTTTAAAAGCCCCTGTATTTTTTCGCTGGCTTCACCAAGGCGGCCTCCGCCGACAGGTCCCATTACAATTACACCTAACCCTTTGGATTTTGCGTATTTTATACTTTCCTCGTTGGATCGGT
>WQYB01000066.1 GCA_009781475.1 Treponema sp. | reverse complement strand
TGATGAATCAAACATCGACCGCTATGTAAATGTCTTCGATTTGGTTCCTAGGCTCAAGACCGGCAAGATCTATGCTGTCCCTGTAAATGGCTCATCTATGCTGGGCGCCGGAATAAAGGACGGAGATATTGTACTTTTTGAGGCTGATAAAAAAATGGTAAATATTGACGGAATATATGTATTTTCTTTGGATGGTGATGTATACTGTAAGAGGCTGGAGTTCGACTCCCTTACCCGACAGATAAAAGTCTTTTCGGTCAGGGTAGCTGATTTAGAGAAAGCAGAGCTTGCGATGAGCTTCAAAGCTGACGATTCAGCGTTGTCTGATCGGTTACAGATATTTGGCAGGGTATTTGCTTGGTTCCACCCCGAAAATTGGGATTGATAAAAAAGGAGAGATAAATGGACAAGAAGAAAAAAATAAATCTAATTATTATTGGTGCTGCCATACTTATATTTCCACTTGTAATGGTAATTGCTTCTTTTTTAGGAGAAAGATCAGTTAATGATTTAAAGAATTTTGGTGTCTATTCTCTAGTCGCTTCAGAAAATGAAAAAATTGGATCAAATATGTATAGGGTTGAGTATTATGTTTGCAACGGTTCTTTTGATTTAAATACTTTAGCTGAACTATGCAGAAAAAAAAGAAATATTTATCGTAATAGTTCTACATTCGCTGGTTATTATATGGTTGTATTTAATGATAAAGATAATGTAAGTAAATCTACTTATCCAATTACTGCAAAATATGGCAGTGAAATTGATAAATTAAGAAATATTTATGCTTTTTATACATTTGGAGGAAGTGGAAGTATACTGCTTTCAGAATTAAATTATTATCGTATAAATGCTGCAGACAGCGTAGCGATAAAAGTCAAGATAGAATAAATATTTAGAAATAACGAAATCCCTAAAAAGCCCGTAAACAGCCCGATTTAGGCCTCAACGTGGATATTTACCTTTTCCCAAATGCGATCGATTTTAGCCGTTAAAATTTCGTTAAAATGGGGGGTATAAAAAGCCATCCGAGACTGCAAATTTAGGCTATTTTCAGTAATTATCTTTTTTTTACTAAAAACACTCCTAAAATACCCCTTTATCTCATTTAGAGAAAACCTTGTTTTATCGTGTTTTAATTTAAGCATGAAGATACGAACAAGAGAAATAGCGAAGGTCGGCATATTCGGTTCTAAGGACAATCCGCAGATTGTTACCGAAAAAGACCTGCAGGAAATCGCAGAAACATTCTCGGAAATAAAAAAGGCTCCAATATCCCTTTCCGGGCATTGGCCTGACGCATCATCTCCTCGTTTGGGTAATGTTGTAGGTGTTTCTTATGACGAACACAATAAAACCCTTATTGGAGAAATCGAAGAAGACGATGCGCTTGCTGATTCTGTAGACGCCGGATATTACCCTGATGTTTCAATCGGAGCGCGCCAGCGTGCCAGTGATGGGAAAATGTATCTGCACCATCTTGCATATTTAGGCGAAGAACCCCCCGCAATAAAAGACCTTGTCAAAGAGATTAAGGAAGATCTTGGTATAGCTGCTGCGGATGCAGTTCAAAGCCGCAGACTTCCTTCCCCATCGGAAAAGCAGTTTTACTTATCCGATACCCCACCAGAAAACTTTTTAAAAGAAAATAGTACATCCTCTGAATCTAAACTACCAGAAGAAGCAGGAGATTCAACAAATACTCACACGGAGGTCAGTAAAGTGACTGAACAAGAAGCGCAAGCTTTGCGCGAAGAGAATGAGCGGCTTCAAAAGGAAGCCGAACAAAACAAACTTGCCCTTTCTGATGCTGAAAACAGCAAAAAGGAAGCGGACAGGCAGCGGTTAAAAACCGCAATGGATAACTCGAAGATGCCGAATCCAATCCGCGAAAAGGCTTTGCGCCTTTGCGACGCTTTGGATAACGGCAAAACAATCGAGTTATCCGATAGCGAGGCACCGGAAGGAAAACGCAAAGTTTCCGCCGTTGACTGCCTTATCGAGCTTGTTTCCGCCTACCCAAAACAGGTAGAGCTGGGAGCAATGAATTTGTCTGACGGCGAAGACGCCGCATCCGCAGATTCCAAGCGGATTAATTTCGCCAACATTTAAGAAGGGGTAATACATGAAGGGATTTTTATCGTTATTATTGACCTCTATCGTAAACGGGGTAACTACGCAAGCGGAAATCAATATGCGTACTGCCGCCGATGGAAGGCATCAGCCGTTCATCACAACCTTTACGCTGCCAGACGAACATCCGGCCTGGCCTGAAGGCACAATCATGGTACAGGCTATGGATAACACCACGCCCATACCGGGAGAAGCTACGGCTCTGACAAGCTCGGCAACATCGAACATTATCGGTGTACTTCAAAGCCGTGTCGCAGAAAATGAAACTTCCGGCAATGTTATGATCCACGGATCATGCCCCGCCGAAATTCTCAAGTATGTTCCGTCAACAGGACCTGCTGACGCGACAGCCGCACAAATCGCAGCTCTTAGAGTTGCGGGCATTTACGTGTAACAGGAGGCACTTTTAATATGTGGGATTTTTTAAAGAAATTTTTTACTCTGGAGTTTTTTGTAAACAGTCTTAACAGACTGCCGCCAATCCGTACATTCATCATGGATTTAATTTATCCGGAATCGGTTCGATGGAATCATCCAAAGGATAAATTGGCCCATGCGGATCTTGGTTTGCCGGAAAAAAACATTCCGTTAATAACAAGGGGTTCATCTTCTTACGCTGTTCCTTTAAATAAAACATCGCTTAAGCTGATTGATCCGGCAAATATAACCCCGTCTCTGATCTTGAACGCTCAAGAAATAAACGAGATGAGGTCACTTGGCCTTGCGCAGCAGCAGCAGTTGGTTGATAGAAAAATCGACAAGCTGCGAAAAATCGTAAGGAAAACAACCGAAGCGATGGCTACAGTCAATTACCGGGAAAATTGAATATGATATCCGCAATGCTGACAACACGATGGATACCTACGTGGTCGATTTTGGCACGCCAAAGAAAGTCGAAATTGCCAAAAAATGGGATGCAGACGGCACAACTGTTGGAGACATCACAGCTTCAATCGGGCAAATCATCGACAGTCTGCAGGAAACTTCAGAAGGTACTGATTTAGTTTTCCTTTGCGGATTCGATGTTTATTCTGCGCTTGTTGCTAAAGCAGGAAAGCTAAATAATAGCGATCTTATCAAAGTACATCCGGATCATGTTCAGATTGGAAATGCCAAGTTCATCATTTGTTCAGCAAAATATTACAGCTACAAGACAAAAACTTATGTAAAGGCGATTAAACCAAAGCACATCGTTGCAATCGCTAAAGACGATGCTTTCAGCCTTGCATATTGTGCGCTTGATTCGCTTGATGCAAATTTTGCGTCACTTCCATTCTATATCAATCAGGTAAAGATGGATGATCCAGAAGCGCTCAAACTTATCGGACAGGCAAGACCGATGCCGATTCCGAATGTTGACGCAATCAGAGAAGCGCAGGTAATAGTCTAATGGAAGAACTGGGTATAGACGACATTCCAAGCGAACCGCCTGCCGAACTGGAAGCGGTTTTGGCAACCTTTAACCCCTTAGGGGATCCGGTAACGCCGGAAGAGGTAGCGGAACGTTTGTCGAAAAATCTCTATACCCAACTTTCTGACGGATCGGATGATGCCGTTTGGGGAGCGATTTCCCGGGCGGTAATCTATATTGGCGCGGTACTGCGGCGTCTAAATGTGCCTTACGACTTTGATGACAAGATCGTACGTGAAATTGTGCTGATGCATACGATTTATGAGTTGCACATTGCGCTTGGGCACGAGGAAGCCGGTAAAGAGTATCGCATAAAAGCGAGAGACATAATCCGGGCAGCCTGGGGAGATTTTCCGGAAGCGAATACACCTCCGGAAAAAGGAACGGCTGCCGCAGTAGCGGTACCGCCAAAGCGGACTAAGCCGTGGTAATAAAAGCGTTAGACGATTTATCTAACGCTCTTAAAATGCCCGGCAAAATGGCTGCAATCGGCGATATGGCTGTAGAGATGATTCGCAGTAAGATACATAAAGGCGACGGCTTTGCGCCATTGTCAGCTGCAACTGTAGCTTATAGAGGAGAAGGAAAACCTTTGCAAGATACAAGCGGTTTACGTGATTCGATTACAAAAGAAGTAATTGATGATCGAACTGTAAGCATTGGTACAAACAAGCCTTATGCTGCGATACATAATAACGGCGGAGTTATTCAGGCAAAGAAACAATGGCTTTGGATACCATCCGCTAAAACAAGAGAGTATCAGGGTACGTATGGTTATAGTCCAATGGAAGTGTTAAACGGATTTAAGTCAGCAGGTTATTCTGTTTTTCGTATGGGTAGAACTGTAGTTTACAGTGAGAAAAAGAGAACACGTAATGCTGCAGGAGAACTTGAATACAAAAAACACATCTTGTACTACTTAAAAAAATCAGTAGAGATTCCGGCACGGCCGTATTTCTATCTTAATGAACAAGATATGAAATTATTAATGAAGGAGTTTGGCAGTGAACTTGAACAGTTATGACGCTTTAAACGCTTTTGCAAAACAGTTAGAACGTAATATCTGCGGAAAAAACTTTCATACAAAGATCGTTATAACTCCGTCATCTGTTAATGAAAAAGGCGTTGTAATAAAAATATCTTTGCTTAAAACTTTTATTCCAAACGATGTGCCGGCAGCTAAAAACAGCAGAACAATACGCTTGCGTATATCTGTAGCAGGATCCGCAGAAAGCATGACAGGATTAAAACAGGCTATCGAAGCGATCGAAGCTTTGGATAAATATTTTATTACACCAGGGCTTCGTCTTGAGGCAGAAGATGGCACAACGTTATTACCGGTAGGTATCCCAAACAGCCGTATCACGCAAGTGATCAGTCAAGAAAACAGTTTCATTGACAGCCCGGATTCTACTGCCGTTCAAGACATACAGGACGATCGATTTATTATCATAACTTTTCCAACAGGAGGAAATTAATGGGTATTTATAAGACTGAATATAAGACCACAGACGGAAAAACCAAAAAGGTCAAAGGCTCAAAGCCAAAAGACGGCGCACCAGATCCAAAGGCTGGTAACGAAAAAAACCCCCCAGCTGGTAAAGCAGCTAATTAAGGAGACTAAACATGTCAGAAAAAAATCAAAAGGTTTTGATCGGTGATGACAGCATGATTTTCACCGGTGACAAAAGCAACGATGAATTTACAGGCGACGGCGCCCAAACAATTGCCACATTAGTCGGCGAAAAAGTTACTTATACAGGCGGACGTGTAATGTGCATTATTACTGCCATTGGCAAAGATGATACAATTTTCCCAACCGGCTTAAAAATAGATGAACTGTTTCCGGCTCTTGGGACAGAAGTCCCCTTAGCAGGTGACAAGTTCCGTGTGCTTAATTTAAGGCACATTGCGGACGCTTCCAGCTGGAGTTTATCTATCACTCAAAGCGAAATTGATGTAACTCGTCTTAACGATAAGTTCCGCAAGTACCGCCTTGGCAAAAAAGACGCGCAGCTTTCGTTATCTTCAATCTTTACGGTTGGAGAATCGGATCAAGTCGGCGGAGTTATTAACCGCAACATGAAACTTGTTAAGCAGGATGGTGCAGGAAACTACACTGTAAGCGATGAAGCAAATCGCGCGCTTTATATGCTTGGCTATGCCAATAAAGCAGCCCTGCCGGAAGAAACGGATGATTTTGTTTTCTGCAAAATCTATCTTTACAATGCAAGACTCGGCGGACAGTCAGGCAGCGCTCAATCTTACGATGCGTCAGGCAGGCTTACCGATATGGATCCTGTGTTCTATTCGCTCGAAGCCCAACAGGCAGCATAAGGAGGAAACATGAAACTTACAATATCAAAAGAAGGCGTTTTTATTCCTGAATTTAAAAAGAATAAAGAAGCGTGTTCTACTGATCAGATAAGAGTTAATTATCGGACACCAACTCTTGCTATGAAAAACAGATGCCGCAGTAAACCACAAGCCAAAGGCATTGCTGGATCATCGGGCAAAGTGGAAAAAATGGAAATCGTTATCGATAAGGACGAGCTGGCAACTTTAAGAGAAATGCTTATCAGTATCGAAAATTGTTCTTATGACTCCGGAGATGAGATTAATAAAATAATAAGCGCGCAAAATCTTATTGATGCACCTGTTATTTTTGAACCTCTTCTTAAAGAGATTGTCAAAGAATTTGACCGCATGCTGGATGAAGGGAACATCAACGAAAAAAACTAAGGATTGCTTACCGTGTTTACCGCGACGGTAGGCATAAGGCATGCGTATCTCCGGGGCGTAACCTGCTTTGGAATACGCGTGTTAAAGATGAGTGCGGTCAGGATGTCTTTATTCCTTTAAAGGATGCGGCATCTTATCTTACCGAAGAATTTTTTATAGCTCTTGATGTTTTTTATTTGAGCGAAAATCTTGAGAGCCTTCCGTTCTCCGGCGGATGGGCGGAGCAGCCGGAATGGATAACAAGAGCTTTATCTGCGTTAAAAGTAGAACGTTACAAAGCAGATGAAGATGAGCGCGAAATAAAAAAAATGGAAAAAGAAGGACAAAAAAATGGCGGATAAAACCCTTGAGTTACAGATACGCATCGCTGCGGATGAAGCCGCTCGTATAGTATCGTCACTCAAGGGTCAAATCAAAGAGCTTGCCGAAGAATCTGGTAAGTATGCTAAGAGCGACGGCAAGGAATTACAGCAATCATTTAAAGAAGCCGAAGTCGTAGCTAAAGAAACTGCCGCTAGTATTACCGATATAAAAAAATCAGTAAAAAATTTAGCAGAGGCAGCTGTTGCTCTTAAAGCTTTAACAGTTATAAAAGATATTGGTATATCCGCTCTTAATACCGCTGATAACTTTCAGACTGCAAGGAATCAGTTTGGTATTTTACTTGGAGACATGGAAGCCGGCGCCGGATTATTTAATCAGATAAAAGAATTTAACGATGTAACTCCGTTTGATTTAGATACACTTACGCAAGCGACTAATGTTTTGGTTGCTTCTAAGGTACCTCTTGCTGATTTACAGGATCAGCTTACAAAGTTTGGGGATCTATCGCAGGGAAATTCACAGAGAATGACAAGTTATGTAAATGCATTTAGCCAAGCCGCGGCTAAAGGTAAAGCTGATATGCAGGTTTTAAACACATATCTTAATCAAGGCGTTCCAATTCTCGATGCGCTTGCAAATAATTTCGGTGTTACAACTGCAGAAGTCGTAGAAATGTCCAGTAAAGGAAAAATAAGTTTTGCTGATTTCTCCGCCGCGCTTGATGATCTTACAGCTACGGGCGGTCAATATTTCGGCGGAATGGAACTCGCGTCAAAAAGCCTTGCCGCAATGCAAGAAGGTTTAACAGAAGCAACAAATACATTAGCAGCATCTTTTGGAGATATGTTAATGCCTGTAGCAATTGGAATTGTAGAAGTATTAACAGAAATAACAAACGCAATAAATGAAAGCCCATTATTAAAAGGCGCCTTAATGGGAGCGATTGTAATACTTACTGCCTTGCTTGGAGCTATGACTATAAAAACTTGGGGAGCCTTTGCCGCGCAGATGGCTTTAAATCTTGCTAAAGCCGCGGCTAATCCGATTCTACTTGCATCTACTCTTGCAGTAGCAGCATTGGCAGTTGGCTTTACCGTTTATGCATCTAAACAGCAAGCGGCAGCTCGGGAAACTGAAAACGCAGCTTTTCAACAAGCAAAATTAAACAGCGAGATAACACGTACAACAGGTGAATTACAAGCATTAACAGAACAATTACATAACATGACATTTGATGGCGCAAACTTATATGTAAGGGGAATTCAAAATACCGTAGATAGTATAGCTCAAACTATTAGAAATTTAGAAGAGCAGCAAAAAGAAGCATTAGATAATCAGAATATTACATTATTTGATCAATTAGCTGACAGGTTATATAACTATCGTCAAGATCTTGAACGAGTACAAATGGATTTAGCTGCAGGTACTAATGTGATGTCCAGTAAGCAAGCTGACAGAAATAAAATAGCTGCGGAGTGGACAGAAACATGGAAAGAAGTTTGGGATAAGTTTCAAGCAGAACAAGCAAACGATCCATTTTATTCTATAGAACTTGAAAGAAGAAAAAAACTTGCAGATGCATACGCAAATTTTGCAGGCAATCAGGAGAATATCGATCAAATTAATAAATATTACGAGACGCAACGGCGCGATGTTATAAAACAATTAGAAGAGGAAGAACGTCTTATTTTAAGTAACCTCTCTAATTCTAAAATTAATGATATGCAGCATGAGTTAAAACTTGCTTTAGAAGCAATAGATAAACTTGAGGCGCAGCGGGTTATTGCGGCGGGACAATCGCAAGAAGAAATTTATGAGATTCAAAAGCGTTTTGCACAAATGAGAGAAGATACAGTTATACAGTTTGAGATAGAAATTAATAAGGCGAAACTCGATGAAGCAAGAGCAGCCGTAAAAAGCTGGCAGGAATCTTTATCAGATGATCTTTTAGTTTTACTAATGAACCTTGAGATGTTCGGCGATCGCGCGGCAGTAATTCTAAGCGAATTATCGATGCAGTTAATCGAACTTTCTACAAATGCAACTCTCTCGGGATTCGAAGAATTTGGCCGCGCTCTCAGTCAGGGAGAAGATGCCGCGGAATCTTTTAATCGCGCTTTGACACAAATGGCAAGTCAGATATTAAAGCAGCTGCCGATGATGTTCCTGCAAGCGGGACTTCAACTTATTGCAAACGGTCAATGGCCGCTTGGCTTAGGTTTTATTGCTGCGGCAGGATCAAGCGCAATTATTAGCGGATATGTTGACGGCGCAAGTTCGCATGCACATGGCGGTGTTTTTAGTGAATACGGTCAAGTTGCTCAAGCATACGCTGCCGGCGGTACATTTACAAATCAGATTGTAAGTCAGCCTACATATTTTGCGCATGGCGGCGGATTCGGTTTAATTGGAGAAGCAGGACCTGAAGCAATAATGCCGTTGACACGTATGCCAAACGGCGATCTTGGAGTGCAAACATCAGGTACCGGGTCAAATGTTGTAATAAACATTATTAATAATGCCGGAGTAGACATACAACAGGAAGAAAATGAAAGTGCGGATGGCGGCAAACAAATCGATATTATTATCGGCGATGCCTTCAATAAACATATTGCTTCAGGAAAAGCTGATCAAGTAATGAAAAGCCGATTTGGCCAAAGAGCGCAAGGAGTATAAATGGTTAATATTAGCTGGCCGGAATTATTGCCCGCAGGTTTACTCGCAGCTAGTTTTTCGCAGAAGCCGCAAAGTAATGTAATAAGAACGTCAATGGATGCAGGTCCCGCAAAGACGCGGCGCCGCTATACTGCAAAAACAATTCTATTTACAGGTAAACAAATTTTTGACGCTGCAGAGCTCGTAGTTTTTGAACAATTTTATACTCATGTTCTCGCCGATGGTGTGCTTAGATTTAACTTTATGGATCCAATTACAGAAGAAATAGGTGTATTTAGATTTACGGATGAGCCGACAACTGTCGATGCAGACGGTTTGTTTGCAGTATCTATGCAATTGGAGCGATTATGAGATTATCACCAAGCGCAACTGACGCAGTTCTCGCTCCAGAAACACAAGAGGTATTTTTACATTTAGTTAAAATTGAAACTTCCGGCGGAGCAATTCTTCGCTTTGTTGATAATACTCAAAATATAATTTCACAAGATGAAGAATATATTGCCGCAAGTTTTACGGTAATACTTCCGGAACAGACAGAAAACGCTCCGCGGCCATGTAGACTTGCAATAGATAATACTGATTTAGCTGTTTTTCAAACAATAAAACAATCTGTTAATGAGGAAATAATAGTTACAATTTGTGTAATAGCGGCAAGCACACCAAACGTATATGAGAGAGGCCCATTAAGATATCGTTTAAGAAATATTCGCGCAAGCAAGGAAACAATCGAGGGGGAAGTTTATGATTTTTATCTTATCGATCGCAAATTTCCAAAAGATACGTATACACCTGATAATTTTGAGGGGTTATATTTTTGATGTATGAATGGGTAAAAAAATATATAGGTATCCCTTTTATTTCCAACGGCAGAACAATAGAAGGCTGTGATTGTTATGGACTTATTAGAATGATTTTAAAAAACGAATATAACACTAATTTACCAGAGTTTTCTAATAATTATAATGATGCATTAAATGTTAAAGAAACAGCAAAACTATTTGAAGAACATCGACCTGTACTGGCAGCAGAAAAAATAGAAAAGCCTGAAGAAGGCGCTGTTGTGCTTATAACAGAGCATGGCGTTCCAGCACATGTTGGAATTGTGGCAGGAGATGGTTACATTTTGCATACTGGAATTAAAACTGGCAGTGTTTGTCAGCGTGATACACATCCCGCCTTGAGTGGACGAATAGAGGGTTATTATAATGTCAGTTAGAGTAATAGCCGAAATAAACCCGTTTAAATCAGAACCCATCGAAACTAATGTAACATCAAAATCGATAGAAGAAATCATTGTTAGTTTAAATACAAGGTTTGCTTTATCACAAGCGCGTGTTTGTAAAAATGGCGAAATAATAAAAGATTTTTCTGTAATTGCACAAGACGGTGATACACTCTGGATTAAATTTATTCCGCATGGAAGTACGCAGGAAGCTGGCGCAGGAATGAAAATCGGCGGCTGGATAATGACAGGTCTAGGAATTGCCGCAATGTTTATTCCTGGTATTGGCGGATTTATTGGCGCCGCATTAATTGGCTGTGGACTCTCTATGGCACTTGGCGGCCAAGTGCTTATGAATATTAATATTCCAACATTAAACGATAGAGAAAAACCAGAAAATGATCCGTCAATCCGTGGAGGAAAAAATAAAGCGCGACTACAGGGACGTATACCTGTTTTATTTGGTCAGCATAGAATATACCCGGATCTCGCGGCAAACCCTCATACAGAAGTAATTGGAAATAATCAATATTTTACTCAATTATTTTGCGGCGGATATAAAGACTGCGAAATAGATCTAACAAGTTTTAAACTAGGCGAAACCTCATTAATTGAATTATCACAAACAAGAAATATAAATAATATACTTTCTGGTACAGACAATATTATTCGTATGGAAATATTACAGAACGGAGAAACTTCTAATTTATATCCAAATTGTGTTAATGAGAATATTTTTAATAAGCCATTACAGAATCAAATAGATAATGATGGAATATTAATCTCCGGAGAAATAATACAAACTACGCCAAATAATACCGATAAAATAAATATTGATATATTTTTTTATAATGGTTTAGGGAGATATGATAATGATGGGAATTTATTATCTTCATCTGTAGAAGTTTGCGCATATTATAAACCTGCTAATTCTCCCGATTCATTCTATGAGCTTTTAGGTTTTTTTAATAATGATACAAATGTTATTACAGGCGCAGAATTAAGAACAAGACGATATCAAGTAACAAGTTTAAATCTAATACCTGGACAATATACAATAAAAATCGTTCGTTTAACAGCAGATTCAGATGACAGCAATATAATAGATCAGGTGTATATTGGTTCGATTAGATCTTTTAAATCAATAAAGCCAATTAGACAAGAGTTACAAAACAACTTAACTATTATTGCGCTTCGAGTAATGGCAACAGCGAGATTAAATGGTGTTATAGAGGATTTTAATTATATTGCAACTGCGAAATTACCAGTCTACTCAAAATCAGGAACCGGTCCTTTATCATGGATTGAACTTTCTAAGACAAGAAACCCTGCCGCAATGCTTCTATATGTTTTACAAGGAAAACCTGCACAGCAAGAAGTCTCATCAGATGATATAGATTGGAGAGAATTAGAAACGTTTTATAAATGGTGCGAAGATTATAATTATAATTGTGATGCATATATTTCTGAAGCATTAACAATATCAGAAATTACTAGAATGATTGGAAGTACTGCCAGAGCTGATATATTACGAATTGATTCAAAAATATCTGTTATACAAGATATTGAGAAAAGTGCTCCAGTGCAATTATTTACTCCAAAAAATTCAAAAAATTATAGTATAACAATGTTAAAAGGCGACATTCCTGATGCTGTATCTTATCGTTTTATCGATGAGCAAGCGGGATACAGTAATAATGAATTACAAATATATAATACTCCAGACGGTAACAAAGCAAGTGAACCGGAAACAAATCAAAAAAATGATATTTGGGGGATAACTAATTCTGCTCAAGTTAGACGTATTGGCATGTATAATTTAGCATGTTTAAAAAACCGTCCTTTTGTTCACACGATAGAAGTAGACATTGAATACTTACTTTGTAACAAAGGCGATTGGATACAATACGCCGGAGATATCGCTTTAACAGGATCCATCCAGGGCAGAATTCGCGCAATTTTAAAAGATGAACAAACAGAACAATGTATTGGCATACGTCTCGATGAACCTGTAGAAATAAATCATGATAATCATTATGCTGTCAGATTACGTTTATCTGATGGCAAAATTGTATTAAAAGATATATATAAAGTAGAAAATCAGTTTGATATTTTCTTTGAAGAACCTGTATCTTCAAATATGATTAATGCGCAGAACATATATGCATTTGGAATCCGCGGAAAAGAAATAATCGATTTAAAAATAAATGATATACAGCCGCAGGCAGATTTTTGTGCGACACTAGTTTGTGTAGAATATAGCCCCGAAATATTTAATGTAGATAAACCTGATTTTATTCTTCCAGAGTTTGTTAATAAAATAACGCCTGTATCAGGGGCAATCGATTCCGGTATTATAGGAGAAACTGCTTTATCTAATTATATTACATATCATGATTCTGACGAAAAACCTGAAAGACCAACCGGTAATGGTACAGATAATGGATGGTATCATTTAATTAATTCTCAAAGTAAATGGCAGTCGAGAAAAACTTCAAGAAATATTTTAGAAGGTGAATGGAGTTCTCCTTCAAGAACGAGTTATAAAGTAATAAATGAAGCCATTTCTACTCGTCCAACATTTAAAGAAATTGTATCAGGTTTTACTGCAGAAGGCGCTGTGATGATTCCAATTCAACTTACACTTACTGCAGCCGGAGGTTTCCGTTCTATATCACTTTCTTGGATGAAGCAGATTAATTTATCAAATCTCAAAGAATACGAATTGCAAGTTTCTGAAAATTCAGTTAATTGGTTTGCTCCAAGATTTGATGGTCAAGGACCGCATGATGCCCCTTGGCGTGGCGCTGCGGACAGTGTTTTTACTTTAGCAGCAACATTTATCGTACATGCAAATATACCTTCTGCAGGTACTGCTGATGAACCTACCGGCAGAATATTATTTTATCGAGTACGTCAGCGAACGATGCAGGATGTTGTTTCTGAATGGAGTAATATAGTTGGAACACAAACAAAGCTTACTGATACAGGTGATTATGCTACAAACTCTATTTCTGCAAACTCATTAAAGGTAGCAGAACTTTTTGGTATATTTGCAAAACTATCAGAAAGTTTAATTGTAGATCCACGATACGGTTTGTCATTTGAAAATAACGAATGGTCGGATGGTGATACCAGAGCAATATTAAATGCCCGGCAGATTGCTTTTCAGTTTTTTTCAGAAGCTGTATGGCTTACTATGGCTAGACTTGGTCTTGAAGGTGTCGAGGCTACGCAGCTTTTTTCTAAAGACAAACTTTTCATTACTAATGCTGACATGTTATCTCGCAGAGCAAGAGGTTACGATGTTGGCTCTCCTTTACCTTCAGATAATTCCAGAGTTGCGCATATGGATGTGTGGGAAGAATTATTATTCAGTTGGGAAGGTAATTTTGTACTTGATCAAAACAGAGAAAAGTTTTTTAAACTTACCGGAACTGGTTCTCTGGAAGGTGAAGCAGAAGGAATTCCTCTTTTTTTAAAAGCTATAGCTCCTTACGCAACAGAATCTCGCGCACTGCATGGAAACTTCAGGCTATTAAATACCTTTGATGTTTCCAACGCATGGACTTTAGACTTTTGGCTTTTTTATTTTTGGAATGAAAACCAAGTTATCTTCTCTGTAGGAAATGAATCAGAAAAAATACAATTAGTAATACAGAATGATGAACCATACCTAAACGATGAACCAACTGATAATGTTTGGTTAAATGATGAGCCTACAGATGGGTCATGGTTAAATGAAATAAGAAAGGCTCATGTAAAAATAGTACATATATACCAAGGCTCTTATGATGAGATTGAATTAGATGAAAATATATTAAAGCAAGGCAAATGGTATCATATAGGTATTATTGCTGATGGCGTAACATTAAAAATGATTATTAACGAAAAAATATTAACTTGGAATAGCCGTGAACAAGTAATTCCGATAACTGTCGATATAAATTCTACATCAGGAGCTATTGATGGCGAAAACAGTCTAATGATGATTGATGAAATGATGTGGGATCCTACTAGCGCTTTAAGTATAGATGTATTTAACCGTAATACAGCTTTACGGCGCCCTTGGGGTAAACTTGATGATCAGTTTCCCTGGGCAATAATAAATGTAGATAATCCAGCTTACTTTAAAACAAATATTTTTCAAAGCCAAGATTTTAAAAATGAAGTATTGGCAATAATAAACGGAGGATAATATGGCAGTAGTAGATTTAACATTAAACAGGTTTGCAATCGCAAATATGCCGAGTTTTTATAATGAATTTGGTGTAAAAAAACCAGAACCAAATAAGGGATGTTCAACAGCAGAAAATACAATCAATATGATGTTACCCTTTTTGAAACAACGTCCGATATCTATAACATCAAACACACAGACATCATCTGTAGAAGCAAATGCATCTATTAATTTAGTCGGTAACATATCGAGCTTAATACTTGGCGATGGCGCTTACAAGGGTGTTGAATTACTTATTATTAATGACGCAAATGATGATGTAGTTTTGGTTAATAATACAAAAACAATCACAACAAAAATTGGCGATAATATTACAATTCGCTGGAATGGCGAAGAATGGAGAGTAAAACATGACTTTTTAGTTGGTGATTTTTATGAGCAAATACCATCTGCAAAATCTCCAATTGAAAAAAGCAAAGAAGGAACATGGGTTAATTGGTCTCATCGCGCCATTATGTACGGCATATCTAATGTAGCACCCGCAGCTCATGTAAATTATTACTCTATCGTTAATACAATTATTCCTGCAAATACAAGCCGTATAGTCATGTATCATGTTAACGGCAGTGATTATCAGCTTTTTCGATTTAGACAAACATCAACAGCTTATACTGTGCCGGCAGAATTGGACCCAGTAAGATGGGAAGAATTAAAGCCTGATACAGTTGATATAAGAGAATCTTGTCAGAAATTATCTATAAGAAATTCAGATGGTGAAGTAGTGGTTACGGATGATTTGGAGATCGGTAACCAAATTTCAGGAGGGATTCACTCTGGAAAATACATTACTGCGGTCTATGTTTTGGGCGGTAAGTTCTTATCCGTAGACGGCGGATTTAGACCACCTTTTG
>WQYB01000065.1 GCA_009781475.1 Treponema sp. | reverse complement strand
AATGGCTGATTTGGATTATGAGGGTTTCTGGAAAGAGACCCTAATCCAACTGCGGAATGACCTGGGGGAGGAGGAGTTCAGCGGCTGGTTTTCAGATATGAAATACCTGCGTGCTGGGTTTGATGAACAAACCGGTAAAAACAGCATTGTTTTAGGAATTCCCTCCGCTTTTCACCGTGACAAGGTGAAATCCCGCTATCAAAGTATCATTACTTCAAAAATACAGGAACTTTCTGGTAAAGAAATAATTTTAGAACTGGAAGTAACCGGAAAAAAAGCAGAAAAAAAAGAAATAGCTCCTTTGCGTCAGGTAAAAAGCGAAGATACTGCCGCAGAAAAGGTACAAAAACCAAAAGAAAAAAAAGAAAAACATTCCCAAATGAGGGACGATTATACTTTTGACAAATTTGTAATCGGAGAGAATAACAATTACGCAGCGAATGCTGCTTTAGCTATTTGCAAAAACCCTGGTAAGGTTTGTAATCCTTTCCTAATTTACGGCGGAGTAGGACTTGGAAAAACTCACTTGATGCAGGCTATCGGTAATTCTATCCATGACAATTCTGAAAGCCGCGTCATTTTTATCACGTCAGAAAACTTTTTAAACGAATACATCGAAGGTATCGGTCAAAATAAAATGAATGTGTTCAGAAATAAATACAGAAAGGTTGATGTTCTTTTAATCGATGATATTCAATTTTTAACCGATAAACCCGGTGTACAGGATGAACTCTTTCACACTTTTAACGCGCTACTGGATGCAAAAAAACAGCTCGTTTTTACCTGCGACCGCCCGATAGAAGATTTAAAAAAATTTGAAGAACGTCTTATTTCCCGTTTCGGGCTTGGAATAAAAGCCGACTTGCAGCCTCCCCGTTATGAAGAGCGGTGCGCTATTTTAAGATCGGTAGCGCAAACCAGAGGTGTTTCCTTTCCGGATGATGTAATTGATTTGATGGGAAAAAATATTGCATCCAATGTCCGTGATTTAATTTCTGCTTTAAACAATCTTATTAATTTTGCAGAACTTATGAAAAAAGAAATAACTGTTGAAATTGCGCAAAAACATTTAAAAAATATTTTTAATGCTCCAAGACAGGCAAATTTATCAATGGATAATATAATACGTGTTTCTTCGGAATATTTTGGGCTTACTCCGAATGACTTAAAGGGTAAAAAAAGGTCTCAAAACATTGTTTTTGCCCGTCAGTTGGCAATGTATATAGGCAGGGAAATGAGCGATAATTCCATGACAGAAATAGGTCAGGATTTTGGGGGAAGGGATCATACAACTGTTATACACTCAATCGATAAAATAAAAGGGAAACTTCTTACCGATCCTACCCTTGAATCAACCATAGAAAATATTAAAAGAGCTATAAAAGATTATAGTGCAAAACATTGAAAATGATGTTAATATATTGTGGAAATATAAAGGAAAAATAAGGGTTTTAAGCCTTATTGTGGAAATTGTGTAAAACTTTACATAATTTGCCGTAAATTATTAACGCAGTAAGTGTATAGCTGGTATAGAAATAAGTATGTTTTCCACATATTTTACTTTCTACTACTACTATTACTGTATTATATATATAAATATAATATTAATAGGAGACGTTAAAATGAAGTTTACATGTAATAAAGAGGTGCTTTTAAAAGAAATTTCAATAGCTCAGGAAATTATTTCCTCCAAAAACGCTATTTTGATATTATCAAATATTTATCTTGAAGCTGTAAAAGACAGTCTTATTATTAAAGCAAAAGACATGAAGGTAAATTTTCAGACAAAAGTTCCTGTTACGGTTATAGAAGAAGGTTCTACTACTGTTTATGGTGATAAATTTTTTGGAATTATAAGCTCTTTTCCTTATGATGAAATTGAATTTTCACAAAAGGATAATATTGCAATTATAAAACCTACAACTCAGAAAAAACCTGAATATAAACTTAAAAGTATGGCTTCAGATAAATTCCCCGAACTTCCTGTTTCATCAGAACAATTTTTTGAAATACCTATAAAAGATTTCAGAGAAATGATACAACAAAGTGTTTTTGCAGTTTCAGATGATGAAACAAGATATTTTATGAACGGTGTTTTTCTTGAAAAAAGCGAAGATAAAATAAATATGGTAGCTACAGACGGAAGACGTTTGGCATTTATAGGAAAAAAAGCAGACAAAAAAATTAATGATTTTAATGGAATTATTATTCCTCCTAAAATTCTTTCAACTATTATAAAACGGTCGGGAGATGAAGGGCTTATAAACATTTCCATAAACGATAAAATGATTTTTATTAATTTTGCTTCATATCAGTTTTCTTCCGTGTTAATAGAGGGAATGTTTCCTAACTATAAAAAAGTTATACCTGAAAAACAGGATTTTTATCTTTCCGTAAAACGCGAAGAAATGTTAAATGCACTGCGCCGTGTTTCGCTTATGGTAGAAAAAAAATCACACAGAATTTATCTTGGTATATCTTCAGGAAGAATATCCGTATATTCCGAAGAAAGCGAAATGGGTACTGTAGAAGATGAAATCCCGTGTAAATATGACGGTGATGATATTACAATCGCCTTAAATTACCGCTATCTGGAAGAACCTTTTAAAGTAATGACAGACGACGAAATTAAAATACTTTTTTCAAGCGCTGTAAAAGCAATAACAATAGAACCTGTTCCGCAAAAAGACTTTTTCCACATTGTTATGCCGATGCAATCTTGATTGCAAGCAATCTTGATAAAAAATGTTTTTTAATTTACTGCGTACAGTATCTTTTAGAAATCTATCTGATAAAGAAATTTTTACAGGTGCAAAGGATGTTTTTCTTGTAGGAGAAAACGGCCAGGGAAAATCCAATTTTTTGGAAGCTCTTTATTTCTGCGCGTATGCTTCTTCTTTTAGAGTTGTGCGTGACAGCGAAATTGCATATAACGGTAAAAAAGATTTTTGCGCGCAGGTAAATTTATCCGAATCTGTACATGATGATATTCTTGTTAAAATTGAAAACGGAAAAAAATCCATTCTTATAAACGGCAAGAATGTAAACGATCGAAAAGAAATGCTTTCGATAACACCCTGTATTGTTTTTTGCCACGAGGATATGGAATTTGTCAACGGAAGCCCCGAGCGCCGCCGCTGGTTTTTTGATCAAAGCCTAAGTCTTTACGACCCTGTATACCTTGAAGATCTTCGCCGCTACCGACGTGTGTTAAAATCAAGAAATTCTCTTTTAAAGGATTTTTCACAGCGAAGAACACAGGAAAACCCTGATAAAGTTTTAGACGCATTAGATCCGCAGCTTGTTATGTACGGATTAAAACTTATGGAAAAAAGAAAAAAAGCCGTAAAGGATTTTGCAGATATTTTTCAGCCGCTTTATGAAGAGGTTTGCGGTATTGGCGGAATTTCTGTGTTATATACCCAGTCATGGAAAGAAAAAACAGAGCAAGACATCGTTGCCCATTTAAAGCAAAAAAGACAGGCAGAAATGGCGGCAGGGCTTTCGTTATCAGGTCCTCATCGTGACCGATACGTTTTTACGCAAAATTCACAGGGTAATATTACGGACTTTACCGTAAGAGCATCTACAGGGCAGCGAAGACTTTTAGCGCTCCTTTTAAGAACAGCGCAAGCCTGTCTTTATTCGTCACAAACAAAGCAAAATCCCGTATTATTACTAGATGATGTGTTACTCGAAATGGACGGTCAAAAAAGACGCAAGTTTTTATCTGTTTTGCCAGCCTACGATCAGGCGTTTTATACATTCCTTCCTGAAGAGCCTTATCAACAATACAAAAAACCTGATACATTAATTTATACAGTAAAAGAAGGGGAATTATACATATAAATGAAAACAGCGGGGGATATACTTTCGGCTTTATTTGATACTCAATTTGTAAAAAAAGCGCAAGGGTACTCTAAGTTCTTTGATTCATGGATGGATATAACTTCAAAAAATGGAATAGCGGCGGCAGGAGATCATTCACGGATAAAAGATTTAGACAGGGGAATAATCAAAATAGAAACAGATCATCCCGGCTGGAAACAAATCATTCAGACAAAACAGAGTAAAATATTAAATGATTTTCGTATACGTTTCCCGGAGCTCGATATTTCGGGCATTTCTTTAGTATTAGGTAAAAACGAGCCGCAGGAAGAAATTCAAGAAGAACAGCAAGAAACACAATTAAATAATAACCCTTCTTCTAACTCCGTGTCCTCTGTGCCTCCGTGCCTCTGTGTGAACTCTTGTGAAAATAATGCCAGTATTGATGCGATAGAAGACGAAGATTTTAAGGAAAAACTAAAAAGTCTGGGAGAAAGCATCGCTGCAAGAGAAAAAACAAACATTTAGTATTTGCCTTTTGACTAAAGTATCTAAAAATGATAAAATTAAAACTGTAAAATCTCATTTTTTCATTTTTTTTTAAGGATAAAAAGTGGCAAAAACCGATACAACGGGTGAATTAACCAACAGTGTGCCTACAGGCAAAGTAATCCCCATTGCGATAGAAGACGAAGTTAAAACAGACTACCTCAATTATGCCATGTCGGTTATTGTAAGCCGTGCCCTGCCAGACGTGCGAGACGGGCTTAAACCCGTACATCGCAGGCTCCTTTACGCGATGGATTCACTTGGCTTGCGCCCGGGCGGAGCCACAAAAAAGAGTGCCCTTATCGTTGGTGAAACGATGGGTAAATACCATCCGCACGGCGATTTATCACTTTATGACGCTCTTGTGCGCATGGCGCAGGATTTTTCACTTCGTTACCCGCTTATAAAAGGGCAGGGAAACTTCGGCTCTATCGATGACGACCCGCCCGCAGCGATGCGTTATACCGAGGCGAAAATATCCAAAATCGGCGATGAAATGCTCGCCGATCTCCAAAAAGAAACTGTCGATTTTGTTCCCAACTATGATGAATCTTTTATGGAACCGACTGTTTTGCCATCCGCCATTCCAAATCTTTTGATTAACGGCTCCAGTGGGATTGCAGTCGGCATGGCGACAAATATGGCTCCTCATAACCTTGGCGAAATTTGTGACGCAATCTGCGCTATTATCGATAATCCCGAAGTTACTAATGAAGATTTAATGCGCCTTGTGCAAGGACCTGACTTTCCAACAGGCGGCGTTATTTTTGGAAGAAGAGGCATAAAAGAAGCGTACAGAACAGGGCGCGGAAAATTACTTGTCCGCGGCAAGTTTAACATCGAAACTACAAAACAGGGTAAAGAAAAAATCATCTTTACAGAAATTCCTTACAATGTAAATAAAGCTCTTTTATTGGAAAAAATCGGCCAGCTGATGCGCGATAAAGTTATCGATGGTATTTCAAACGCAAACGATGAATCAGACCGTGACGGCATCCGAATTGTAATCGAACTTAAAAAAGGCGCGATTGTAAAAGTCATTTTAAATCAGCTTTTTTCCAATACACAGCTTCAAACAACGTTTGGTATCATAAATTTAGCTCTTGTTAAGGGTAAGCCTCAGGCACTCACATTGAGAGAATTAGTACACTACTTTGTAGAACATCGTGTTGATGTAGTAACAAGGCGCACCCGCTACGATTTACGCAAAGCAGAAGAGCGCGCCCACATCCTGGAAGGGCTTTTAATCGCTTTAGCAAATATAGACGAAGTTATCGCAGTAATTAAAAAAAGCCGCGATGTTGCTACAGCCCGTTTAAAATTACAGGAACGCTTTGTGCTTTCCGAAGCGCAATCCGAAGCAATCGTAGAAATGCGTCTTGGCAGACTTACAAGCCTTGAAGTAGAAAAAATCCAAAACGAACTTGATGAACTTAAAATCCGCATCGCCTATTTTAAAGAATTGTTAGCTGACGAAAAGAAACTGCGCGGAGTTATTAAAGACGAAACTAAAGAAGTAGCGGAAAAATTCGGCGACAAACGCCGTACAGAAATTGTCGCAGGCGAAGTTGAAAATATAAATATCGAAGATTTAATTAAAAAAGAAGAAATGATAATTTTAATTTCCAATCTAGGGTATGTAAAACGAGTTCCCGTTTCTTCTTATAAAAACCAGGGCAGGGGCGGCAAGGGAATGCAAAGCGCTAAACTTGCCGAAGACGATTTTGTCGAACAGATCTTTGTTGCTTCAACCCACGAATATATTATGTTCATTACAAGCGCCGGCAAGGCTTATTGGATGAAAGTTCACGAACTGCCCGAAGGCAGCCGCACAAGCAAGGGCTCACATATAAAGAGCCTTTTAACAGTTTCACCAAACGAAGATATTACAGCGATTGTTTCGCTTAAAGATTTCAGCGACAATGAATATTTGTTTATGGGAACAGCCCGCGCTGTTGTTAAAAAAGTAAAAACAAGCGAATTTGTAAACGCAAAAACTAGAGGCATTGTAGCAATAAATCTAGACGAAGGCGATAAATTAGTCAGCGCACTTTTAACCAAAGGCGCAGATGAAATTGTGCTTATCTCCCGCAGAGGACAGGCATTACGCACCCACGAAGATCATGTCCGAGCGATGGGACGTTCTTCGCGCGGCATTACCGGCATGAAACTTACAAAGAGCGATGAGCTTGCAGGTCTTTTAAGGGTAGATTCCGGCATCGATAACGGCGTGGCTCGTTCGCCCGAAAAAGTCGAAAAAATGTTAATCCTCTCCGAATACGGCTACGGCAAGCGTGTTGATTTTAACGAGTTCAGCTCTCACGGGCGGGGAACCGGCGGACAAAAGATTTATACAGTTACAGATAAAACAGGCGAAATCGTAGGCTGTGTCAGCGTACTGGATAACGAAGATATAATGTGTATCACAAGCCAGGGAAAATCTATCAAATTAAAAGTAGACGAAATTCGTGTAATGGGACGAGCCGCGCAGGGAGTTCGATTACTTAGCATTGATAAACCCGACTTTGTAATTGGCTTGGACAGGATTGTAAAAGAAGACGAAGCCGCAACCGAAGTTGTAGACAAAACGCTTGATAATTCTGCTGTGAAAGAAGAAACGGCAAATGGTGAAAATACTCAAGAACAACTTCCTTTTGATGAAGAATAGGGGAAATTGTTTCATAACCTAAACGAGTTATAATTGTTTAATTTATAGAGAGGTAAATTATGAAAAGACAATTATTTGTATTTTTATTGATCACAGCTTTTTTAATGAGCTGTGCCAGTACATCTGCGAATTTTGAAGATGTAACTGGAAAGGATTGGTTACTTACCGAAGTACGAATTAATGGCGCAAACAGCGGTTTTAACCGAAGTATTTTAAATTCTGAGGGTTATGGAGAAGCGTTTACAATTAGATTTGAAGGGGATACTGTAAGCGGATTAGGCGCGCCAAATCGATATTCTGCGCCATACTCATTAAAAGAAAATCAAACCATTTCTATAATGCCTGCTCGTCAAACTTTAATGGCAGCTCTTTTTGAACCAACTGTTTTAAAGGAACATGATTTTTTCGGATACATTGGAAACATTTACAAATGGAAATTGGCAAACAACAGACTGGAACTTAATTCCAAAACACAGGACGGAAGGGAAGTATTGTTGGTTTTTAGTCATCAGTAAAGTAAACCAGGAAGGACTGTTTTAAAAGCCTGCCTAACTACTCTTAAGTGGTCAGGCAGGCTTTTTTTGTTTAAATGTTTCACGTGAAACACGCAGAACGTTGTAAACCGAATTATGAGGCAATGCGAAGTATTGACAAGATTTATTAAAATAAATATAGTGCTATAAAGAAAATACCTATTAGGTAATAAAACAATTATTTTTTTATGAAGGGAAAGATTATGAGTAATGAATATGATTCAAGAAAACAACCAATTATTATTCAAAACACTGTTGTTGAAAAACCGTCAAATGGTCTTGGAACCGCAGGTTTTGTTCTTTCATTAATTTGTTTTTTTCTTAGCTGGCTTCCGATTGTAAGCTGGATATTATTTACATTGGGTTTTATTTTTTCATTTGTTGGATTGTTTAAAAGTCCCAGAGGTTTAGCAATTACCGGCTTTATTTTTTCATTAATTAATATAGTAATAATATTATTTATAGGTGCTCTAATTTTAGGATTTGCTGAGAGTTTGTTTTATTACCTATAAATAGTAACAATAGTTCTGTCTGCTTTTTTCTGTGCTTGCCGCTTTTTTGCCTGTAATCGTTTTTCTTTTGCAGCTTTACTGGGTTTTGTTGGTTTGCGTTTTTTAGGGATTCTTGCGGCGGCGGTTATTAACGATTCCATGCGGAAATATGCTCTTTCTAAATTTATTCGCTGAGATCTCTCTTCATCGGATGTTAATAAAATTTCTCCTTCGCTTGTAATTCTATTATTAAGAAGTGTTTTTACTCTTTCCAATTCTGTTTCACAAAGACCGCCTATTTCGTTAAGTCGTAATTTTAATGTAACTTTAGTATTCACTTTATTTACATTCTGACCGCCAGGTCCTCCGGAGCGTGAAAAAGTTGCTTCGGCAAATGAGAGGATAGATTGCTGTAATAAATTTATATTCATATTTATCTTTAATAATTATAACAATAAATAAAAAAGAAAAAACAAGATGGAAAAATAAAATGTTAGCAGAATAACTCACTATGTGAGAATAACTACAACTGCAGTTGTAGTTATTCTCACAACTGTAGATGTATTTGTATTACAACAGTAGTTGTAGTTTTACTACAACTGTAGATGTACTTGTTCTTACAACTGTAGTTGTAGTTTTATTACAACTGCAGATGTAGCTGTTCTTACAACTGTAGTTGTATGAATATTTAATTGTTGTTGTATTTTCCGAATGCGTTTATAATGAATTATAACGATAATCTGGTGGAAATCATGTCAAAATACAATTTCTTTTTATTTGTTTTAATTCTTATTATTCTTGTTTGTGGTATCGGTTATGCTCAAAATAGTCCCGGTAGTTCTGATTTGGTAATAACTCCCGCACGGTATCCTTTCCCGCAAAATGCAAATATTCGGTATGCAGTACCTCGTGTTATGCCTGGCAGCAGATCACAGGCGCAAATGAATCAGGATGTTATCGATCAATTTAAAAAGATATTACAGGAATATTTTATTGAACAGGGAACTTCAAACAGCGATAATCCTGATGAATTCCGTATGGCAATTTTTCATACATCAGGCGGTAACGCAAGTAATAATCAAATTACTTGCTCTGAATCAATGGGTTACGGTATGCTCATGCTCGCTTATATGGCGGGTACAGACGAGCACTTTATGAACAATTCTGTATCTAATCAAAACCTAAAAGTTTTAGGAGGAAGACAGCTTACCATAAAAGATTATTTTGACGGAATGTACCGTACCCTTATTTCCTTTCCAACAAGAACGGGCTCAAGTATAGACGGATCACGCCGTTTAATCGCATGGGAATTAGTTGCTAACGGACGAACTCAAAGCGGCAATTGGCCGGGAAGTGCAGGACCGTGGCGTGATACAGGCAGCAGCGCTTCAAGTGCAACCGACGGCGATTTGGACATTATTTATGCTCTGCTTCTTGCCGACAAGCAATGGGGAAGTAACGGAAGATATAATTACAGACAGCAAGCGGAAAGAATGATAAGAGCCATGTGGCAGGACATAGTTGATAAAGGCAATAATGGTTATCATCTTAAAATTGGTAACTGGGCAAGTTCATGGCAAAATTCATCTAACCTTTCGCGTCCGTCTGATTTCATGCTGACTCACTTAAGAACATTTAAAGCGTATAATAATAATGACTGGCAAAGAGTAATTAATCAGACAAATAATATCATCGGACAGATTACAAATCAGCAAAGTCCAAGAAACGGGCTTTTACCTGGTTTTGTTTTTGTTGACCGTTCAACCGGTGTTTGGCAGCCTAATCACAGTACATCTGGATCTTGGCACGAAAGTTGGACAGGAGGTTCAAGTGACAGACCAACATCTACAAACGATGACAGGTTTGACTGGAATGCCTGCCGTGTGCCTTGGCGTTTAGGAACTGACATCCTTCTTTATGGTGATACAACTTTTAACTATGGCGGAGCAACACCAGGAACTACAACACTTGGTGAAACTTGTGTCAAACCGTTATTTGAATTTTTATTAAGAGGATCAAGTTCATCTGGCGGAGCAAATGGTAATTTTAATTCAATGAGAAGAAATCATTTAATGAATGGAACAGGTTCGACCACCGGAATAAATTCTGCTTATGGAAGTCCGCTTGCTGTTGTAACAGCTATTTATGGTACACCTGCGGAGATGGAAGCAGCATGGACATACATGAGAACAAGGCCATTTCGTGACGGAGCTCAATACGGTGATTATATTAACGTTCTTTGCATGATTGTCGCTTCCGGTAACTGGTGGGCTCCGGAGATGAGGTAAGATACTGGTATCTTTTCAGACAATTAATAAATTAATATAATGCTGTATGCCAAAAATCGAAGTAAATGAACAGACTTTTTATTCGCTTGTAAACGGCTCCGGCGGGATAAATCCCGGGGAAAACCCCTGGAAAAGCAAGGAAGGATTTATAGAAGCACTAACTTGTGCTAAAGCCGAATTAGACGAAGATTCTGATAAAAGTTTACCCGAATCCGAAAGGGTTTTAAAAATAGAATTGAATGACACTAACCGCCCAGACCTTTGGGGAACGGCAGGCTGCGCAAGGCAGCTTAGAATTTATAACGGCGCACAAATTCCTAAGTATGATTTTTTTTCCCGCTTCGGCGATATTAAAAAAACAAGCCGAAAAATAATAGTAAAAGAAAGCGTTAAACAGGTAAGACCTTTTATTACAGGATTTATTGCAAGAGGAAAAACCATTACTGATCCTGTGTTACGTGACATTATCCAGACACAGGAAAAACTTGCCTGGAACTTCGGGCGAAAGCGGCGCAGCATGTCGATGGGTATTTACAGGACAGCTCTTATCAACTGGCCTATTACTTACAAAGGAGTTGATCCCGACTCTGTTTCATTTGTTCCGCTTGCCGCCGAAGGGCTAAAACCCGTTCCTCTTACTTTAAGAGAAATTTTAAAGCAGCACCCAAAAGGCAAAGAATTTGCCTTCATCCAGGAACACGAGCCGATTCATCCGCTGATGACAGATTCTAAAGATTCGATTCTTTCCTATCCGCCGATTATTAATTCCAATGATCTGGGCGCTGTAAAGGTTGGAGATGACGAAGTTTTTGTTGAAATTACCGGAACGGATTTACCTTTAATCACTTTAGCAACTTCGATAGTCGCTTGCGATTTTGCTGACAATGGTTTTACCATCGAACCTGTAGAAATCGAATATGAGTTTGATACACCTTTTGGTAAAAACATGGTAACTCCTTTTTATTTCCAAAAGCCGGTTTTTTGTTCTTTATCAAGAATTGAAAAATTTCTTGGCGAAAAGTTAACTGCAGATGAATGTCTAAAAGCTCTTGCAAAAATGGGTGTAAAAGCGGAAAAGGCAAATGACAAGGAACTGGGTCAGCATCAAGGGAAAGAGTATATCGCTGAAGAAGGTGTTCGAGTTTACCCGCCTGAATACCGCAATGATTTTCTGCACGCAGCGGATGTAGTCGAAGATGTAATGATAGGCAGATCGCTTGATTCATTTAAACCTCAGCGTCCTTCTGATTCAACTATCGGACGGCTTTTGCCAATTACTTTATTTAGCAGGCAGGTTAAAGAACTTTTTGTTGGTATGGGTTATCAGGAGATGATTTACAATTATCTGGGTTCAAGAAAAGACCTTGTAGAAAATATGAACGGCAAAGGCGAAAAAATTATCCGCATCTTTAACCCGATGACTGAAAATTATGAATATGTACGTGATTCGATAATTGCCTCCCTTATGATAAGCGAATCAATTTCCGGAAGATCTGTTTATCCTCACAAAATATTTGAAGTAGGAAAAATCGCATATTTGGATGATAATGAAAATTACCGCAGTTCCACACGACAATATACAGGTTTTTTACATGCAGGTACTGATGCCAACTTTAACACTGCCGCTGCCGAATTACAGACATTATTTTATTATCTTTCCCGTGAATATGAAGTAACCGAATCTACAGACCCGCGTTTTATTCCGGGCAGGGCTGCTGCTATTTTTTGCGGCGGTAAAAATATTGGTGTTTTTGGAGAGCTTCACCCGCAAGTGCTGGAAAACTGCGGTGTAACAGTTCCCTGCACTGCCGGTGAAATCGACTTAGACGCACTTATTTGTTAATTTGAACCTTATCAGTTGCTATCATCATTATTAATTGGAGTACTTGGATATATAACTTCGTATATTTCCATGTTAAAAATCGAATCAGGATAATCCAATAATGCCGATTCTAATAAAGTTTCTCTGCGTACGCTTTGGTTTGCTGCTGTCAGAGTTAAAGCAGTTTGCAGTAAAATAGAGGATTGAATATCAGAATTCCGTGTTGAAAGTGCGGTTAAACGAATATAACTGGTATTTGGATCGATATATCGTTCTCTGCCGGGGTCCCATCCTCTTATTTCTACAAAGCCGTTATTTTCAGTTTCAGGGAAATAAACAACTACAGTTTTGCGAGTCATGATTATGTTTGATACATCGACTGTTCTGGGAGAAGTAAAAAGCGTGGCTCTTTCATCAACTACAACGGCAAGTCTGCCGCCTTCTACTACCTGAGAAGCTAGAGCAAAATCTCCTATTCCGCTTTCACGGCGGATTTCCACAAAGTTTAAAATACTGCCATTTGTCCAGGTTAGCCTCCGCGGCTCTCCTATATAAATGCTTTCGCCCAGGGTCATATTTGCGCTCCATTTGGCTTTAGTTGCTTCAGTTCCATCATCTTCACCATCAATGGCATACGAACTTGAAGTTATGGGTAAAACAAAACCCTGGATTCTTGCGCTTGAAGTGATAATTGAATCATTTGCGTCTCCCATGTAATTATCGCCGTAACCAGATTGCGGTTCTTCTTCTTTTTCACATGAAATTGACAATAAAACTATGCAAAAAATGGGTACTAAAAACAAAAATTTGTTTTTCATGAAATCCTCCGTAAATGTGTATATTATAAAAATACAACAGATCATTAACATTGACAACCGTAAAAAAACGTTTTAATATTGATTTATGGCTGGAAATGCAAACGGGGACATGGATCCTGAACTTGCCGCATTATTAGGAACTGCCGGCTCCGGCAACGGACCGCTTCCGGATTTTAATGATATTTTCGGCGAGAAAAACAAAGAAGATTTCGCAGATATCTCAAGTACATCGGGGAGTGAAGTAGACCTTAGTGCTTCAGGGTTTCCCCAGATTACAAAGCGCCTTGAGGAAAAGGGACATAATAATTTTAATGATCCCAATTATTACAAGACAGCTTTATCTAACGAAACCGAGATAGCACAAAGAGTGCACAGTATTTTACAAAAATATTTAACATCCAAAGACCCCAAAGACAGAAGTGTTTTCCGTCAGCAATTTATTTCTCCTTATTGGGAATTCTTGTTTAATATTGCAAGAAAGAGCACAACCAGGCTGCCGCCGGCAAAAAAATATCTTCTTCGTTTTGCGCTTTTACATCCAGCTTTTTTAAGCACCGAAAACAGAGAATTTTTCAGCAAAGTTGTTGATAATAATGTATTAGATCAACCTGTCTATTATATGGATGAATGGTTTAATGCTGTTGGAACATCAAAAATGCGTCCTTCAACAACAGACGAAATTAAAATTTCTAAAAGTAACACACAATCAAAATTACAGCAGTTACTGGAAAAAGCACAAGGTAAATTTGACGGTTCAAGATCGATTTTAAAAGCAAAAGACAGAGAACGTCACGAAATTGAAAGAATATTGCGTGACAGGATAAATTCAATTTTTGAACGTATTCCTCTGCCCGAATTATCGGATGTAAGCGATTGTTTTAGTGAAGGGCAAAAGATGGCAATAAACGAAGTGCAAAATTTTTTAAAACAATTAATGAAAAATGATCATGATCTTGGAATAAGCATAAGAGATTTTGTCAGTGCCGAAGGAGATGTGCAGAATTTACAGGACAAACTCGCTGCCGAAGGCGGAGCTGTTACGGTAGATCTCGGAGCGATAGATACTGAGTGCGATACAATCCGCCAAATGGCAAAAATGACAATCGGACGGCAGGGAAATCACTTTCCAGTTTTAACAAGTGAATATTTTCACTGCGTCCCTAACGAGGTAGCAACGCGGGAAAATATCATCGCCATGCTTGCGAGGATTGAAAGTATAGACAAAGAGGCATTTTGCCGTATTTATAAAAACAGATTAAATCGTATTGCTCCGTATGTTTTATTAATACCTACCTATGGTGATATGGGTTTTTGCTGGGAGCCGTTTGACCGATATAATCGCGCAACAAGCCGCGGGCGAATAGTAATCCCAATGTATCCAAGAAATTTATATTTGGCGGTTCTAACTGCGGTTGCAGATCTTCGCTGGCAGGTTGCAAAAGAAAAAGCATCATTTTACTGGATGGAAGAAGGACTTACGGGTAATTATTATCAATGGTTCCAGGCAAATAAACTCAAAGGCGATATAAAGGAATATTTTATACGCGATTATATACTGTGGATGACAAAAGAAGCGGAAGGTATACAAAAATTGGAAAAAGATGTCCGCGGCACTTTCTGGCGGCACATGCCTTTTACCCAGGAGGTAAAAGAAAGGCTAAAAACCCGAAATCTTGTATATCAAGAACTTTATCAGCGTGATCAAAACAGGGCAATGTCAGACGGATATTAAGATTGGAAGTTTTTACTATTTCTGAAAATACTATTGATAAATTAAAGAAAAAAAAGATATTGATTGTCATGATAACTGTAATTATAAGCATGGCAATTTGGGGAAGTTTATCTTTTTTTGTTACAAAGAATATCGATGTAAAAATATTTGCTATTCCATTTTGCATTTTAATAATTTTTATCTCAATAATGGTATTCTTTTTGTTAAGATATTCTATAAAACAATTAACAAAAAAATTAAAAAATGTACAATATATAATAGAAAATGAAAAAATATTTATGAAGCAAAATGAATTAGTTCAATATAATTTTTATACAAGCGAAATTAAATGTATAAATAAATATAAAAACAATGAAGTCATTATTATTTTGAATACAAATAAAAAAATAGCTGTGAATAATTATTTGGATAATTATAATAAATTCATTGATATGTTAAATACTATATTTACAATAAATAAAATAGACAAAAGTCCAAAGCTCGATTTTGAAAATGTAGATTTAACCAGGTTAATATCTTTTATAATGATAATTACATTAATTGCTATCAGTACTATAATAATTAATATATTTAACATAAATATTCCTAGAGTTGATAATACTGATCCAGTTGTTCTTTTGATAAAAATTTTGCCTATTGTGATTCTGGCTGCTTTTTCTGTGTTTATTGCCGAAAAAATAAATAAAAGAATAAAGAATAAAAAAAATATTATAATTATATTTTTTTCAATTGAAATAGTATTTTTAACAATATTTTTAGGCAGATTATTTTTAGAATCATTTAAACTAGGTTTTGGTATTACTTTAATTATGTTATTTATATTATTTATTCAAATATTATTTCTTTACATAAAGATTAGAACAGAAAATGATGTAAAAAATAATAATTAGAAAAAATATGTATAATTTTGAATATTTGAATTATATTAAAAATTATTGACATTGTTTATTTAATATGGTATAGTAATATTTATGAAGAAAGTGTTTTTAATATTCTTATTAATAATTATTCTTAATAATGGATATTCAACTGAAGAAGATTTTCATAATTTTTTAACAAGTATTTTGAATGATTTACAGATTATAAGAGAATTGTGTGTAATGTATAATGTAGGAATATTTAAAGATGAAGAATTGCAAATTATTGAAAATGATATAAAAAATATTTTAATTAATATTCCTATATTTATTAGAAAGAATAGAATATTATTTGAAAATAATCCAATTTTAAAAAGAATAATTATTATTATAGATTATGAAGTTAATAATTTTTTAAATATGGAATTTGTAAATAATTCTAGTGAAATAATAAATAAAGCAAATGTAATAATTGATATTATAATATCTGGTATTTATATTTATTTATATGAAAATATTATTGATAATTACATATTTTAGGGGATATAAATATGTTAATTTCACATATACCTTCAGGTTATATTATAGCGAAAATATTTAAACAAAATAAAAAATCTGTCGTTATTAGTAGCTTGATTTTTAGTATTTTACCTGATTTGGGTTTGATATACTTTTATTTTTTTAATAGTAGTGTATCTCATCGGCATTTTTTCCCACACCTACCAGTTGTAATGGTAACAGCTTTTTTAATTACTTTACCATTGTATCACATAAAGTTTTTTGAAAAAATACGAATATATTATAAGTTATTCTTTGTGAATTGGCTGGTACATTTAGTTTTAGATACATTTACAGAACGCATTTTTTGGTTTTACCCACTTAGTAATTATGGCTTTCAGCTTATAGAGATACCAGCGCATTATAATCATTGGATTATTTCGTTTGTTTT
>WQYB01000064.1 GCA_009781475.1 Treponema sp. | reverse complement strand
TTGCTCTCTCCAGACCGCCTTTTTTGCTAAGCGTACATCCATGTACGCTTACTCCTTCAAGCCTACGCACCTGCTTGGCTTTCAGGAGCCGCAAAAAAGTTTCGATTCCTGAAATACCGGCTATAAAGGAATTAACTTCCAAATTAAGCATAAACTTGCCAATAAGAAGTTGAGCGGCTGCCTGAAAGCAGACGCTTTAGCGGCTGCCTGAAAGCAGACGCTTTAGCGGCTGATCGGAATCGAACCGACGTCACCAGCTTGGAAGGCTAGGGTAATAGCCATTATACGACAGCCGCATATTTGTACTAAGTACAGCCTTATAATCCCAAAAAGAAGGATTTTTGTCAAGTAAAGTAAAGGGAAAAAATCAGGATTTTGATAAAAAATGAGCATTTTTTAATGTTTACAACCCCAAATTACCTATATTTACCGGCTTAACTTCCAGGCTGTGTACTTTTTTATACATGTAGTATCAATCATAATACATCCAATCAATAACTTCACCTGCTGCATCATAGATTACTTCTCCTATCATATATCCATTATCATCAAATATTATTGCCCAAATAGCATAACCATCATCATTTAAACATAGGTAACCGTCTATTCCATAATATCCTTCTTCTATCTTGATGCCTAAACCTAGTTCATCGTACCAGTACATTACTTTGGCATAATCTTTAACATTCAAACAAGGATTACCATCTATTCCAAAATATGACTGCTCAATTATTTTACCGCGTAAATTAAATTTGGTTGTCATCTTAGCAAAACCATATATACTGAAACAAGGATTACCGTTTGTATCAAAGTAGGCAACCTCTATCATGTTCCCGCGTTCATCATATTTCCATGTCATTTTGGCATAACCATTATTAATATAACAAGGATTACCATCCGTTCCAAAAAAAGCAACCTCTATCATGTTCCCGCGTTCATCATATTTCCATATTTCTTTTGCATAACCATCATTAGTTAAACAAGGACTTCCGTCTATACCAAAATAAGATTCTTCTATCACGTTCCCGCGTTCATCGTATTTTGCTGTCCATTTTGCATAACCATCATTAGTTAAACAAGGATTACCATCCGTTCCAAAAAAAGCAACCTCTATCATGTTCCCGCGTTCATCATATTTCCATATTTCTTTTGCATAACCATCATTAATTAAACAAGGATTACCGTCTATACCAAAATAAGATTGTTCTATCATGTTCCCGCGTTCATCGTATTTTGCTGTCCATTTTGAATTACCATCATTATGTAAAGAAGGATTACCGTTTATATCAAAATATGCACCCTCTATCGCATTCCCGCGTTCATCATATTTCTGTGTTACTCTAGCTTTACCATCATTAATTAAACAAGGATTACCGTCTATGCCAAAATAAGATTGTTCAATAATATTTCCGCGTTCATCATATTTTGTTATTATTTTTGCATAACCATCATTAATTAAACAAGGATTACCATCTATGCCAAAATAAGATTGTTCAATAATATTTCCGCGTTCATCATATTTTGTTATTATTTTTGCATAACCATTATTAATTAAACAAGGATTACCATCTATGCCAAAATAAGATTGTTCAATAATATTTCCGCGTTCATCATATTTTGCTGTCCATTTTGCAATACTATCATCATACAAACAAGGATTACCGTTTATATCAAAATAGGCAACCTCTATTATGTTCCCGCGTTCATCATATTTTGCTGCTACTCTAGCAAAACCATATATATTGAAACAAGGATTACCATCTGTGTCAAAATAAGCTTGCTCTATCCAGTTTCCGCGTTCATCATATTTCCATGTCATTTTGGCATAACCATTATTAATAAAACAAGAATTACCATTTGTATCAAAATATGCTTGTTCTATCATATTTCCACGTTCATCGTATTTTGCTGTTACTTTTGCATAACCATCATTATGCAAACAAGGATTACCATTTGTATCAAAATATGCTTGTTCTATCCTGTTTCCGCGTTTATCGTATTTATGTGTTACTTTTGCATAACCAGCATTAACTAAACAAGGATTACCATCCTGATTATAATAATTTTGGGAAATATTATTTCCATTATTATCGGTTTCCATGTCATAAATAGACCATAAAAGTTCATTTAAAATAGGTTTTTTATCTTTTCCAAAATAAATAATTTTACTGATATTTCCATAACTGTCATATTCGTACATTCTGCCCATTACACCGGCTTTATCAGGCAGATAATTTCCATCCGATCCTAAATATCTGATTTCTACAGGACGTCCAAGATTATCCAAATCATATTCAAACCCCCAGATACCCTGGCTGTCACTCGCTGCAACAGAATCATCACCGTTGTGCCGTTTAAATTCCCTGCGTACAATATACCCTTCATCGTTTCTAGTTAATTTAAAACGTTTTATTGCTGCTCTTGAACCGCCTCCGGAAAATAAACTGGATGATATAGATGTAAAAGAACCTGCCAACACTGCGCCAGCTCCGCCTTCTTTATCGTCTTTTATATCAATCCTGTCATATCTAACCCCACCCCAAAAATAGGCAACATTTATTACTCCTGTTCTGCTCTTTATTACAGTATTTACAAGACGATCATTGGTATATTCAAATTCCTGTATTGACGGACGATCCCTGTATTCTGAATGGTTATGCTCGATAGGCGTTCCCGCAGAGTTTGCATACACTACCCTTCGCAGTTTTCTCTGCGAATATTCAAACCTATAATGTGCGTTACGTTTATTTACCTGCGATCTGTTAAGTTTTATCACTCCTTCTGGTATACCCCAGCGGTCAACGTAATCTGCATAGTATTCTTTCTTTACACGAAAATAGTCCAATGTAAAAACTGAAGCTGTAAGGAACAGTAAACCAATAGCTGCCGCAATTATTCGCTGCTTTTTCTGTTCTCTTTGATAGCGGTTCCACAAAGCATCAAAACGCAAATCCAAAAGTTTTGTGGCTGCCTTTACAAAGCCTTGCTCTTTTCCTATTTCATTTATATTGATGCCAAGAGTTTCGGGAATACTTGATTTTATTACAGGATGGAAACATTCTTTTTCGTCATTGCTGTTGGGCTGTCCTTCAACAATAAACGGTATTATATTTTCAGCTCTTCCCATTTCTGCAAATGCAGCTATTTCTTTACCTACCCATTCTGACTTTGCGGATTGAGGTGAACAAATCACGATTAAATACCTTGATCTTTCAAGCTCGCCTACAAGATTTTCGGTTAGAAGCCCTGCTCCAAGGTCTGTTTTATCTCTAAATACCGGACGTATACTTTTGGGCAGACGGGGGATTTCTTTTCGTATAGCTGAAGGCAGTCTATAACTTTCCAGTTTATTTTGAAGCCACTTTGCCCATTTTTCATCTTCACGTTTATAGCTTATAAACGCATAATAATCGTAGTTTGTTTCCATGTTGTTTATTATATAATACTGGAGTATATTATCAATAGGTATATATAGATTTAATTTAAAGGCAGTAAAATGAAAAAAATTATTGACAAATTAATCCGTTTAACAGATCTAACCATATCAGGAACTATTGGAAAGCAGCTTTTATTTTTTACACTTACTGTTATAATTGTTTTTACAATATTGATTGCGGCTCTTGCATTGCTTTCACCCCCGATATATGACGAAAATGACTTTATTAATAAATTTAAAAATACATTTTTTAGTTTTTTCGAAATCAGCAGCTTTTGGACTATTGATGATTTTATATTCCCGGAAATATTTTTTATTATTATAAACGGTCTTTTAAGCAAGGTATTATTTATCGGAGTACTGGTAACAATACTTGTAAATGCTATCATGAACCGAATAAACCGAGTTAAAAATGGTGAAGTATATTATTCTTTTAGTAAACATATTGTTGTTATAGGCTTTGATCATATCTGCAAGGGACTTATAACACAACTTGCCGGGCAAAATGAAATCGTACTGCAAACTTCGATGGATGTTCAAATCGTTCGGCATAAACTTTTTTCCGGTCTTGATGAAAAATTAAGAAAAAAGATTACGATCGTAGCAGGAAACAGAATGTCCTGCGAAGATATAGGGAAATTACATATAGAAAAATGCGCCCAGGTTTTTTTACTTGGAGAAATCAATGATGAGAACCATGATTCTCAGAACATAGAATGTTTATGTTTAATCAATAAAATTGCATCAGATGCTAAAAAAAATATCCGCTGTAACACGCTTTTTAATCATCATCTTACTTATGCAGCTTTTTTACAGCACGACATTCCCGGTATACGCAATAACATTGATTTTGTACCATTTAGTTTTTATGATATATGGGCACGGAAAATTTTTGTAGAAAATTCATATAATAATGGAGAAATAATTTATAAATCTCTTGACCATCAGCCTATAACAGCAGATTCCGATATGAATGTACATCTTGTAATACTTGGAATGTCCAATATGGGTATAGCTCTTGGAATGCAAGCTGCGCAAATTTGCCATTTTCCTAATTTCATAACAAAAGGTATAAAAACACGTATTACATTTATTGACGAGACTGCCGATTATAACTTTAATTTACTTAAAAGACGATTATATAATTTTTTTGATGAGTATGATTATTCATTCAGATGTTTTGATGAAGATATAAATTATAATAATTTTTCACAGAAAAATAAATTTACCGATATAGAATTTGAATTTATCAAAGCGCATTTTGAAGATGATTCAATTCAGCGTTATCTTAAAGAAGCATCATTACAAAAAAACAGTTTTCTAACTGTAGCTGTTGCACTATCTGAATCTTCTACAGCTTTAGCAGCTGCTCTTTATCTGCCGTCAATTGTATATAACAGCGGAGCGCATGTTCTTGTAAGGCAGAAGCAATCATGCGCTATTGTAACCGTACTTTCTCATGAAGAGGAAGGAACTTTATACTGTAAATACAAAAATTTGCGTCCTTTCGGAATGCATGAAAACTCTTTTAATATAAAACATACTGACGATCTTCTGCCTATGATGATAAAATATGTATATGATAATACAACAGAATCCTGCGTTATAAAAGAATTTCCTGAGGATACCATCCGAAAGAACTGGATCGAAAATTGGAAAAAAAGCGATAATTTGTCTGCACTTAAAGCATCAAACCGTTACGCTGCAAATTTTATCTCTGTAAAGCAGCGTTCACTGGGAATTGAGGAAGGTAAAGACATGACCGCACAGCAAATTGAGCTTGCCGCTCAAATGGAACATAATCGCTGGGTAGCTGAAAAACTTTTATTCGGCTACCGCTCCCCTGCTCCTGATGAAATCACAAATATCACAAATGAAAATAAACGTGAGTATTACAAAGCTCATTTTATACATGAAGATATAAAACCATATAAAGACCTTGAAAAAGATGAAAAAACCGTTTCTGTAAAAAATTACGATATAAATATTTCCAGCGCTGTTCCATATATGATTGCCGCATACAATAAAAAAAATAATATAAAAACTGTTTAATGTTTTTCTATTTATAACTGCCTGCATTTTTCTCGGTTTTCATAACAAAAGCCAGAATTTTTGCAGCAGCTTCCCAGCACTGGGAAGGAATGTAATCACCCGGTTTGGCGATTGTATCCAGTAAAACAGCAAGCGCTGCATCTTCGATAACTTCAATTCCGGCTTCATGAGCTATATTAATTATTTGATCAGCTTGCCTGCCTCTGCCCGAAGCCAGTAAAACAGGCGCAGGTTCACCTCTTTTATATCCGATAGCCGATGCTATTTTTTTCTTTTTCATACTACACTTCCTCGTCTATAGAAGGCAATGGTTCATCATATAAACAAGATTCATAAGGAAAAGATTCGTCGCATTGTTTTAAAAAAACACGTTCTATTGGAATTTCCAAGAGCCTTGATATTTCTTCTTTAAATTGAGGATACAGCTCTTGCTGTATTTTCGAATGAAGATAAATTGATACTCTTACAGGTTTTTCATTTGCAACTTCCATAACAAATACCCACCGATTACCGGTATTGTCTATTGCTTGTTCGTCACAACTTGTTATATCAAGAGCCATACACAAAGCCTGTTCTTTATCTTTATCGATTAATATTCTCATCGAAACTTTAAAAACCCTGCCGTCATCTGTGAAGTCAAACGGAAGCACAATCCATTGCTGGCCGTCTTTTCCGGGCAGTTTATTTAAAATATCAATTATCGGATTCTCTTTTAAATATTCAAATATTTTTTCTTTAATATTATCTGCGGTTATCGATTCTATTTCTCTTTTATCATTTTTTTCCTTATTTTGCCTGCGTCCTTGTTCATTTTGGCGTGAATCGGGATCAACGGCATCAACGTATGTTTCCAAACCCTTCGGCGTTAATTCTACTCCCTTGCTTTCACAGGCAGCAGCCGTCAGCGCAAGTGCTTCTCGCCCTTTAGCAGTATCAAGAAATTTTGCCTGTGTTAATGAAGCAGATAAATCAGCCTGATTGGCAGTAGAATTGGCTTGTTGTGAAAAAACCTGCTGACGAATTTCTGTCATCAGCTGAGGTTTTAGAGGCAGAGAAAAAAAACGCATAAATGAAACAATGGATGATGAAAGTTTATCGGCTGGAAGCCCCGCTGAGGAAATTAACGAAGCTGCGGTTCTTGGTATACTTTGAGCAGCATTTATCGACGGTTTTGAAACCTGTACAGAAGATTGCGCTTTGGAAACATGAGCATTTTTCGCAGATACATTATCTTTTATCGTTGGCAAGTTTTTTCCAATAATCATTGTTAATTAATTCCGTGTCCTCCGTGTCTCTGTGCCTCCGTGTGAATCATCTTCGCTCTATTAATGATTATTTCCGTTATCTGCTGGGGATTAATATTATCAGTCTCTATAACTAAATCTGCAAAACTATAATCATCCGTATCGATATTATATATACGCAGATAACGTCCGTGATCCTGCCTGTCCCGATCAGCTGTAAAAGCAGCTATTTCATCAAGATTTCCGCCTTCCCTGTTTACAATGCGTGCGGCTCTTGTCTTAGGTGTTGCATCCAAATAAACTTTTAAATCCGCTTCTTTTAACATCCATATCGCCAAACGTGAACCAAGTACGCAGCCGCCGGTTTCCATAGCAAGCTGAACCTGCCGATTATCCAACTCTTTGTCTATAGAATCATCTTTTGCGGCAAGTTCAAGCATTTTTTTCAGATCAAGATTACGCTCTTGCGCAAGGGAGCGAAATGTAAAATTTATAAAACTTAATCCAAGTTCATCCGAAACCATTTTACTGACAGTTGTATTGCCGCATCCGCTTCTTCCGGAAATGGCAATTTTGATATTTTTTTTCATCCGCCTTCTCCTATATGCAGATTAATTACTCGATATTCCTTAACTGCTCTCTTATGTTTTCCAATGTTTCTTTCATTTTAACAACTTCGCTGTTAACTTCTATTATAGCACTCTTTGAACCAATTGTGTTTATTTCCCTGTTTATTTCCTGACACAAAAAATCCAGCTTTTTACCGGGACGCGGGTTTTCTTCTGTTTCTTTTCTAAATTCGGATAAATGCGATGATAAACGGGATATTTCTTCTGATATTGTATATTTTAACAATAACGAAGCAGTTTCTGTCAGAATTCTGTTTTCATCAATCTGGCTTCCAAGTAAATCAGCAAAACGTGTTCTAATATTATCTTTTAAATCTTGTTCAACCACCGGAACAAAAGTGTTAATCATTTCCAATGATTTTTCAATTTTTTCAAGATTGGACAAAATATCATTTTCAGTATGTTTTCCTTCCCTTTCACGTTCACGGCAAAAAACCTGCACCGCTTCATCTAACAGAGGCTGCACATCCTGCCAATAATGTTCACTATCACGATTTTTTTCAATTTCCAGAACACTTTCCATTTGCAATAATTCTTTTAAACCCGGTTTTTCTTTTATACCCAGTTCTTTTGCGATTTCATTCATCGCGTTAAAATAAGATCTAACCGCGTTTTTATTGACTGTTATATTTACAGGTACATTATGCTCACGAACACGAATATATACATCTACTTTACCCCTGCCGCAATATGAAGAAATTTTTTCACGTATCTTGCTTTCATACACTGAAAGCCACGGCGGAAGATTTACATTTATTTCCAAATAACGGTTATTATAACCTTTTAATTCCAGTGATGCAGAAAAATCCTGTCCGGCTTTTTCGCAGTAGGCATATCCTGTCATGCTAACCATTTGACACTCCGGTTTTATTAGAATTAAAATGATTGAATAGTTTTACGCCAAGCGGCCAGTTATTTCCAGCTCCAAGCGTAATAAAAATGTCACCTTCTTTTATTGTTTCGCATAACGGTTTAAATGCTTCATCAATTTCATCAAAATACAATGTTTCTTTTTTTATTGAGGCATTTTTAATTAATTTTCGCACTGCATCTGTCTTTTCAAAAAGCGTTCGTCCGTTCACTCCGCCTTTGTAATCCTCTCTTGCCGATGCGTATATCTTATGAAAAATCATTATATCGGCTGCGTTAAAACAGGAAGAAAACTCATCCAATAAAGCGGATGTTCGGGTATAGGTATGCGACATAAAACTGACAATAAGACGGCGGTTTGGGTAAAAACTCTTAATACCCTCCAGTGTTGTTTTGATTGCAGTAGGATGATGTCCGTAATCATCCATAAAAATAATTCCTTTTACCTCTCCGATTATTTCACTGCGTCTTTTTGTACTTTTAAAATTTTCCAATGCTTGCTGAATAGACTTTATTTGTTTTTCATTTAAAACATTTGCGGTTTCATTTTTTATCAATGATGCCGCAAGAACCAAACCTGCTGCAGCATTCAATGCTTGATGACGGCCAGGGATACGCATTTTAAATTCAGCGGCAAATGCTGCAACAGAAAAAACCGATCTTTCATTTTGTACATTGTACGAAGTAACTTTATAGTCTCCTTCTGCCGTAAAACCATAAGGAATTAGTTCTATACCGCGGTTATCATTTTTAATAATTGCGGCAACTTCACTTGCTCCGGGATCATCGGCACAGTATATAAGCTGTCCATTATCAGGAAGCAGACGGCAGTATTCTACAAACGCATCTTTAATAGATTGGTAAGTTGGAAAATAATCCTGATGATCGCTTTCAACGGAAGTCAGAACTATCCGCTTTGGACAAAACGACATAAAATGTTTGCGGTACTCGCAGGTTTCGGCAATAAAATATTTATCACCCATATTTAAGGTTGATCTTCCTCTAAAATCAACGACAGCGCTGCCGACAAGGATTTGCGCAGGAAGACCTGCCGCTCTCATTAGTACTCCGCAAATTGCCGTTGTAGTAGTCTTTCCGTGTACTCCGCAAACACCGGTTGAATCAAATCTTGCCGACCAAATACCCAGTGCGTCCGTATATTTTATCGCCGGTATATTTAATTCCTGCGCTCTTGCAAGCTGCGGATTTGAATCTGCGCTGTATGCTGCGGAATGAATAACCATGTCGATTTTATCTGTAATATGTTCGGCGTTAAAATCTTCGTCGTAGGGGATTTTAAGTTCTTTTAAAATCGCATCTGTGTAAAATTCTTCAGGTATGTCGCTTCCTGAGCATTTTATACCTGCATTAAACATCAACTCTGCAAGGGCGCACACACCTGTCCCTTTAATCCCGATAAAATAGACGCTGGAATTAGGCTGAAAAGGATCTTTTTGCATTATATCTATAATATTCCTTACATTAATATGAAAAAATAAAAAGTTAAACCTTAACTTTTAATTCTCCAGTAATTATCTGTTTTTTCAAATTTACAGGCAGGAAAGGTTGTCTGCCTTCCGTCATCATGAGCTAATTTAATCTGACAGGTGATAGGATTAACTTCTAAAACTTTCCAGCTTTCATTTTCGTGATTTATGCGCATTCCTTCCTGCGGTAAATTACGCTGCTGCTCTGAGTAAAAACCGTATTCATAAAAAAGACAGCATAACAATCTGCCGCAAGGTCCTGATATTTTTACGGAGTTAAGTGAAAGTTTTTGATCCTTTGCCATTTTAATAGAAACTGGTTTTAACTTATCAGAAACACAATGACAGCAATATCCTCTTCCGCAAACACCAAGACCGCCTACAACCCTGGCTTCATCACGAACACCGATTTGACGCAGTTCAATTCGCATTTTAAAAACGCTGACTAAATCTTTAACAAGCTCACGGAAATCAACTCTGTTTTCGGCGGTAAAGAAAAATAAAATTTTCGGCTCTTCCAAAAGATAATGAACCAAAACAAGTTTCATTTCTAAATTGTGATTGACGATTTTTTTTCTGCAAATTTCAAAGGCTTCGGCTTCCAGTTTATTATTGTTGCGGGATTTTTCTAAATCTTCGGGTGTTGCCGCTCTTACAATCCATGCAATTTCTGAAACAGGCGGAAGTTTGCCCCGTACTGAACCTATTACTTGAGCCAGGTCGCGCCCGTAACGGGTTGGAACAATAACCATAGTATCGGGAGTCAAATTATCTTCGCGGTAAACAGCAAGAAAGGTTTCCTGAGAATACAAAAGACGCAATCTGTAAATAGGTGTGTCAGGAGCGATAGATTCAATACCGGCATCAGAACCTGTAATAATATCATGTTCTTTAAATTTCGCTTCGTTACGGTTATCTTCAAGAGCTGAAATATCATCTTCTTCTATGTCTTCATATTCATTATAACTACTCACAAATATACCCCGGATTTAAAAATAAAATACCTATTGTAATAAGTCTATCAAAAGACCGCGTATTTCCTCAAGACGTGAAACCAGCTCTAATTGATGCTTTTGGCTGGAAAGCAGCATTGCTGCCAAATCTTCCAGTTTTTTATCAATAACCTGAATAACTGTATGGCGCTTTTTAGACATCGCTTCTGGAGTACCGCGCTGACCTTTAAACCCGGGTGTTAAAAATTTGGGGGTTCCTTCTTCATGTTCAAGTGAATAAGTATTTTTAATAACATAATTAATAAAATTACGCACCGCCTGTTTGTAACGCATAATTTCTTCTGGAAGAGGACGGTTTTTTAATACATCTCCTGCATCACGAACATCGTCCATTAATGCATCTACTGTATCATCAGAAACAGGAAGGTTTTGTAAAGGTCCAAGTTCATCTGCAGTTTTCCCTTTAAGACTGTCAAAAAGGTTAGAAAAACTTGTTTTTTCGCTGCGATTTATGCCTTTGTTTTTTTTATCATCTGATTTATCCGGCTTTACCTGTGAATAGGCAGCAGGATTCATAAAAAAAGAAGTATCTGTTCCGTCTACTTTAGCCATAAGTTTTTTGGAAGACAGGCAAAGCCGATTTTATTCCCTGCGCATCACGGTATTCGCTGACAGTTTTTATCCAGCTTTCATCACTTACGCAAACAGCAACTTTTCCGTTAATAAAACATCCGTCATCTGCCTGAATTCGCCTTGTAATAATATCACCAATAATAATAGCAGTGGATAAAATAATTAAATGACCGTCAGAAATAATATTTCCGTAAATTACTCCGCCAATAGTAATATTAGTGCCTGACACATTTCCTTTTATACGAGCACGCTCGCCAATTACTACCCTGCCCTTTGCTTTTACATCACCTCGAATACTGCCGTCAATACGCGTAAAACCGCCGGTATCAATGTTACCTATTAAACTTGTATTGGGACCTACTATTGTATTAATTGAATAATCGTTGTTTTTATCCAGTGCCATAATAAAAACTAACGTCCTTGTCTTGAAAGACTGGATCGGATAGTAATATATCTGTGCGGATCTACAACATCAGAACCAATGTGAACTTCATAATGCAGATGCGGTCCTGTGGAAATACCTGTATTACCGATATAACTTATAACTTCACCCTGCTGGACACGCTGACCAACCTGCACTCTGCTTAAAGTTTGTAAATGCGCATAACGGGTATAATATCCGTGTTTATGTCTGATAATTATATAATAGCCGTAATCGTAAACATATTCGGCAGTAACAATTACCCCGTCAGCGGTGGCAACAACATTATCGCCTGCACGATATGTGGCAATATCTATACCTCTATGAATATGCCATTGACCATGAATTGGGTGAATATTTTGACCAAAATACATAGTAATATTTCCAATTGCGTTTCCTGCGGAATTCCTTACAGGCCAAATACTCGGAATTTCAGTTAAAAGAGCGCTTTGCGAATCTAAAACTTCACCAATTTCTTTTAGAGGTTTTTCAACCTGGGAAAGGTATTCACTAAGCTGTCTTAGCTCATAAGAATCACGGGTATATCCGGGCGGTATATCACCAAAAATATGAATTAAATCCCCGGATGTACTTTGTGTAAAACTATTGTTTTGAGGTATCCCAAGGATTTTTAGAACACCGGAAACAGTATTTTGAAAACTTCGGGCATTTCTCATTAGTAAAGCTGTTTCATCCCGCATCTGGTCTAAAGAAGCCTGAGTATTCCTTAAGTGTCCGTCTCTATTTGACGCAATATAAATACCGTTATTAAAGGATGAACCATACCAGATAAACGCGCCTATTACGCCAAAAACTACAAGGAAAAAGCAGGTGATTGATAATACAGTAACATGGAGGTTATAAACTCTTTTTTCTGAATGAGGTACAAAAACAACTGTATAACGTCTAGTTAAAAATCTTCCAATAGCCCTAAAAATATCAAGAATGAAACCGCCTACAATGCCTGCTCCATCCTTCACTTTTTGGACAATTTTATTTTCAAGACGTTTATATTCGTGTACAGAAGCCATTTATACTCCCAATATACAATATACAGTTAAAATATTTTATCAATAATCAAAAAAAATGTCAATCATAATTGTAAAACTGATGATTATTGTCATTATCGGTTGATTCGCAGGCGGGTTTAATACCCCACCCTTTAGGTGGTATTAAATCCCGCATACAATCCATTCCTTACAGAACAACATACCTCAAGAGCCTGCTTCGCAGGATCACTTTAGGGTGTGGTATGTTGATTTTAGAGCATTTGTTAGTTATGATGCTTTTCTATGGTTTTTGACTCCAAATTGACAGTTTTTGCAGGGCTTAATGGCAGCGGAAAGACTACCATTGCAGTAAATGCAGCCCTGTTTCTGGGTAAACAACAGGAAAAAACTCAATTTGACAGAGTCTTACTTGCCGATTTGGACATTGTAAACCCCTATTTTCGCAGTAAAGATGCCGAAAAAGCTCTTTTAGATGCAGGTGTCACGTTTATTTCGTCAGAATACGCAGGTTCCGGCTTGGAAGCGCCGTCTTTACCAAAAGCTATCGAAGAAATCTTTACTTCTAGCGGACAAATCATTATAGATGTCGGCGGGGATGAAGCCGGCTCGACGGTTTTGGGAAGATACTCAAAAGAAATACTTGCTGTCGCCGACAGGCAATTTTATCTGGTTTTTAACCCGTATCGTATGCTGACACAGACTGTATCGGACACAAAAGAGCTGTTACAAGGTATCGAAATAGTCTCACGTATACCATTTACCGGGATTATATATAACCCAAACTTAGGGTCGATAACAACAGCCGATGACGTACACCGAAAACTGCCTCTTGCGCACGATTTGGCACAAAGTAGTAATCTTCCTCTTACCGCAACTTGCATCCTGCGTCACCTAGAACCGCAACTGCAAGATATAGAAAAATTATTTTGTTTGGATCCGGTGTTTGATACCTAAACAGAGAAAGAAAAAGTCCGCAGATTTACGCAGAAAGACGCAAATTAATTGGAATAGCAGTTTTACTCGGGTCACCCGTGCAAAACTGCTATTTTTTACATTTTTACTCGGGTCACCCGTGTAAAAATGTTGACTTTGGTTTTGGCATACTTTATACTGTCTTTATGAGGGTATTATGGCAGAACTAATAGAAAGAAAGGTATATATTGATCAAATTAAAGGCTTTGTTGACTCAGAGCAGATTAAGGTCATTACAGGTATTCGCCGTTGCGGTAAATCAGAGGTCTTAAAACTTATTAAACAGGAGATTCTTAAAAAAACAGACGAGGAACATATAATTTTTCTAAATTTTGAAGATTATGAACATGTTGATTTATTAAACCCAAAGAATCTTCACGATTATATTATAAGTAAAATCAAAAATAATGAGAAATATTATGTTTTTCTTGATGAAATACAAAAAGTTGAAGATTGGGAAAAAGTAGTTTCTTCTTTGCGTTTGCGAAATACTGACATTTATATAACAGGCTCTAATGCGCAATTATTATCCGGAGAACTTGCAACCCTTATAGCAGGCAGATATGTTTCGTTTGAAATCCACACGCTTTCATTTTCCGAATTTTTGCAATTCAGAAAAACCTGCTTACTAGAAAAAAGCGAATCCTTTATTAATGATGAAGGTGAGATATATGAATATATAAAAATTGGCGGTTTTCCGCTTTTGTCAACAAAATCTTTTACGCAGGAAGAAGCAAGAAAAATTATTATCGACATCGAATCATCTGCTGTTCTTAAAGATGTTGTTGAACGGAACAAAATAAAAAATGTTCCTTTACTTCAGCGGATTATTGCTTTTGTATACGACAATGTCGGAAGCCTTATCTCACTTACAAAAATTGCAAACTATTTAAAGTCAAACGGCGGCGGCGCTGATTTTGAAACTATCAGCAGTTATATAGGATATTTAGAAAATGCCTGTATTATCAAAAAAGTTTCCCGCTATGATATTAAAGGGAAAAAATTACTGGAAAGCAATGACAAATACTATCTCGCAGATCATTCATTGCAATATACGATAAGAGAAATGAAAAAAACAAATATATCAGGCATTCTGGAAAACATTGTATACAACGAGTTAATTCGCAGAGGGTATAAAGTATATGTAGGAAAAATGTCAGGCTCGGACGACAGAGAAATTGACTTTATCGCAGAAAAAAATAACGGCGATGAAAAGATCTATGTTCAAGTTTGTTACGAATACGGCTCAAAAGAAACAATGGATCGTGAGTTCACCCCATTAACGGAAATTAAAGATCACTTCCCAAAGTATGTTGTTACTCTTGATAAACTTTGGAACGAAAGCCGCAACGGTGTTACTGGGATTCACTTAACAGATTTTTTGTTGAAGGAACTTTAACCACGGAGCAACAGGAAACAAAAAGTCCGCAGATTTTCGCAGATGAACGCTGAGAAGAAAAAAAGCCTGACACTGGAACAATATCAGGCAATATTAAAGGGCTAAAGTGTTAAAAAGCCCGAACAGCACGGACATTGCTGACGTAACTCTTGTCGACGACGAACTGAAGACCATTGCCGAAATTCTGACCCCACGCGCCATAGCTACTGTACTGCGAGGAAGACCAGAAATAGCCCGAAGTCGGCACATTTGTATGACCCTTTGCTTTGTAAAGTTCGTTAAGCTCTCCAAGACTTGGTAAAAACCAATCTGTTTTTGTACCATGTGTTGCGCTTAAACATCTTTGCGCTGCCGTATTTGCTATTGATTTTCCTGTCATATGCGCTGCTATACGTTGGGTGTTTCTTCTGCCGTTTCCTATTACCGTAGCTTCTGATGCTGATAAAGATGTAAAATTTGTCATACTTGGAACTAATGTACCAAAATCTCCCCATTCAGAATCTGTTTCATTTGTTGTCCATGCTTCAAGATAATAGACTGTTTTATTATTTACAGGATTATCATCTTGTAAAGTAAAACCATTTGCATTGCGATAAAAAATTCTTCCGCCTGCTTCTCCGGTTTCACCTATATTTCTTGTAAGTCTTGCTTGAACTGCTGTACAGTCATTACATTTCCTTGTTTCCCTGCCAAAACTTACCTGTGTCCAATTACCCCAACTGCCGTGAGTGCATTTAGGATCGCCATCACAAGCTAACATTGCAAATCCAATTACCACTAAAATAGCGATAATTCCTAGTGTTTTAATTACTTTCTTCATTTTTGAGTCTCCTTTAAATATGTGAAATTTATTAAAAAAGCTAGTATTCCCATTAAATGGAAATCTAACATTTTTCCAAGAAATGGGGGTATATGTAAATTTTGGACAGATCTATCCCCTGAAAAATGGTTTTTGGGGAAAATTGTAAAGTTTCTATAATATGAGAGAGAGAGAGAGAGAGAGAGAGAGAGAGAGAGAGAGAGAATTTGAATTCAGCATTGGATTTGCATTAAAACTGTTTAACACTGTTTCTTGCCTCATGGGTATATAATACCATTTCCTGTAAAATTGTACAAGGGATAAAAGTCTGTTGAATTACACCATACTTATAATTTGTAATTATGATATAATACATTTATATGCCGATGTATACTTTAATAAAATTCAATCAGTCAGCACTCAAACGGGGGTATACAGAAGCCGACATAATGCGTTGTTTTGAGACTTTTATATACGAAGACCCTTTAGAAGATGCTGATAATAAATATCTTTTGATTGGGTTCGATCTAAAAGGTAATTTGCTAGAAATAATGTATAATAAGATAGATGATGATTCTATCAACGTGTTTCACGCTATGCCTTGCAGAAATGCTTATATTGAATTAATATAAGGAGAATAAATTATGCCAGAAATGACAGAAGAAGAAGCTTTTGCTTT
>WQYB01000063.1 GCA_009781475.1 Treponema sp. | reverse complement strand
TATTTAAATAATTGCAATACTTTTTTAAAAATATTTTTATTTATTTTAACTAATATTATTTTAATTATCTTTTAGTTTATTTTTAGTTATTATATATATTATTTATACTTATTGTATTTACTTCTACTTTTTATTAATATTCATTTTAATTTCAAAGATTTTTTATTAATATTATCACATTATTTTTATATTAAGAATTTTAAAAACATGGCTTGAAATAAAAACTTTTAAAGTAATTCAAAAAAAGGCTGCCCAAGATTGCTTCTCAGACAGCCTTTTTAAAAGTAATATTAACTACTATTTTGTGTCAAACCCGCCAAAAGTTACTTCAAACTCCTGCTGAAAAACAGCTATTTCTGTTCCTTGTTCGGTTAAAATTAATATATTTTTACCTGGCATTCCTGGTTCATTTACATAAGTAAGCAGATACTCTTTACCTGCTTCCAACGGCGGTATTCCAATCAAAGATTTACAAATTTAAATTTTAGCGGCTATAGGACTCGGACCTATGACAAAACGGATATGAGCCGTTTGCTCTACCAACTGAGCTAAGCCGCCATGAAGCACATAAAAACAGCTACAAATACAAGCCTTTTCCTACTTTAACTATACAGAAATAAAAAAAAGTGTCAATAGGGGGTACTTTAAATAAGTTTATATTCTTTGGCGGCAAGGCTTAATTCACGATTCCAGCGCGGACCGTTTAGGTATTGATGGCGGGTTTCTATATCCTCAATTCTGCAAGCCCGGCGCTGGAGGCGTTTAAAAGCCATACTTACGGCGGTGCTCATATCTACAAGACTCGCTCCCGATTTTTCAAGGATACGGTATTTAGCGTAAAAATAAAAAGCATCCCAGGGGTCCATTTCGCATAACTTTTCATCCCGCAGTATCTGCTGAATTCCCTGAAGAGCTTCCTCGCTTCCCTGCAGTGAAAGACGGCTTAAAGAAAGAGAATGAAAAAGTGAAATCATACGGCTTTGTATTTCACCTTTTGTAAAATATAAATGTTCACATTGTGCAAAACCGCTTCGCCAGTCGGCTTGTTCGGAATATAAAAAGTTTTCATCTGCAAATGGATTTTTAATGGCTGCGGATAATTCAACAGCTTTTTGATAATCTCTTGACAGATAAGCGCCTTCAATTTCAAATAAATCCGCATCATAGTTGGCAACGTCCGGTTTTGGAGTTTTAGGATCAAGAAAATAAAGTTTCGTCCGGTATATCCATGCAGCTAACATATTCTCTTTTTCACAAGTCATACTTCCAAACGGCTCTTTATTTAACATTTCAAATATATCATGCGCTTCCTGATAATGACCAAGTTCAAATTTAATACGCCCTTCCAAAAAACGCGAACGATCCGCCCAATCAGGACGTCCTGCTGCCAATGACTGTTCGATGGATTTTTGCGCATATTTTGCTGATTTAAAAATATCACCGTATAAAAAATGAGCAGCAGCTGTATAATAAGCCGATACCGCAAGTTCGTGATAATTACCGTTTTTTTCAGCGTTGGAAAGAGCAAAACCCAGGTATTCAATTGTCTCATTTACCTGCTTTTTTGAAAGACATACAAGCGAATAAAGCCGGTAGGCTTGCGGAAGACAAAAAGAATTTTTACCCTGCCCCAATAAAATTGCTTCTTTTGCTTTTGCTGCAGATTCTTTTTCTACACGCCGTCCTAAATAATAAGCACAGTGATTAACAAGAATTTGAGCGTTAAAAACAGGAAACGCTCCGCAGTCGTCTGTTATATTTTCATACTTTTTACTGTTAAAAGCATCTTCGATATCATTTTCATTTCCGTCATTTAATGCCATTGATGTTCTGTATATATGCCGTATAGCAGCAGCTTTTTCCGAAATAAGCTCGTCAAACTGGCCGCTTGTCATGGCTGTTTCTATTGTTGATGTAGTTTTATTAACGATATCGGACGAAATCGATTTTAGAAATAAAAGATCATCAATTTTTTTAATTCCATCAAGGTTTGAAATAACCGTTAATAAACGAAAGCATGGGCTTATGTTCCGCCTGACTGCCCAATCCAAAATTCGCCTGCAGACAAGCGCTTTTACTCTGTCTGTTTTTTCTTCTAAAATTTTACCGGCATATTCTTCAAAGTGCCTTTTTATTAAACGCGGTTCACGCAGACTATTAACAATACCCAATGTATGCAGTATAGAAAACGCTTTAGTTACCATTTGCGGATTCTTATTTTCTTCTTCAAAAAGCCTGTGAAAAAATTCCGGAGAAAAATATCTTGCGAACAATGATATGGCATAAATAATTTCCCAAAGATCTTTTGAAAGTTTTGGGTAATAAACAACATCAACCTTTAAATTTATATTATTTTTAACAGTATCAAAAATACTTTCAATTTGTTTGAGTGTATCAGTTGATATGTCATCTTCAGCTGTTCCAAGAATCAATAATTTCTGTGAGCTCTTTTGATTAAATTCGCTCAATGTATCAAGAAGTAAATTTAATATATTCTTTTCAGCCAAATGAATATTTTCCAGCATCAATACCGGTTTTTGCTCTCTTTTAACAGATGCTTCAATATAAAAATTAAAAACCAGATGTAAAAACCGCTTTACACATCTGATAATATATTCAGATATTTCATCACGGATACGTTCACGGAATAAAAACTCCCACAGGTTATCGATTTCTTCTGTTAAAGGTCCTGCAGCTAAAGAGCGGATATTAAGCGACCACGAATCAATTAAGGACCCTATCCCGATACTTTCAAAACAAATTGCTAATGACGGAAAATCATCATTAATTTTTTCACAGTATTTATACATGCCGCCGCGCAGCTGCCAATAAGAAGGTCCCAATAATAATATATTTTTATTTTGCTCCTGTTCAAAAATTCCGGTTATTTCATCATATAAATCCTGCGAATTTCTGACTGAGGGTTTAAAGTTTTTTAATTCTTTTATTCTGTAAAAACTACCGCATCCGTATTTTCTTTTTTTAATTTTCTCCATCCATTCGGATGGTTTTTCAAAAGCTGCATAAGGAACAAGTTTTTTTGCCGCTTTTTCATCAACAAAAACACCGTTATGGTTGGCAAGAAAACGGCTAAGCAGTTCAGGGGTTTCATGTGCTTGCCCGCTTAATACAAGCGAGTAGCCGTAAAATTCTTGTGAAGTTTCCAGCTTTTTTTTCAGGTTTTCTATCAATATATAAATATCAAGCCAAAAGCCGATTGTATCCTCATTAAAAACCGCAGAGACAATAAAGCGTTCACTTGTGATTTTTCCGCCCGCATCGGTAATTTCTCTGACAAGCATTTCATCAATTTGACGGATAATATCGGAACGGGTTCTGCGCAATTGAGATTTAAATTTTAAGAAAAAGTACAAATTTACCATGTTTATTTTATTATCGGCAAATATAGAATTTTTAATATATACTATATATATGGGATTAAATGAAACCCCTTCAGCAAACCGCCCTCATATTGCCTTTTTTGGACGTAGAAATGCCGGAAAATCGAGTCTTGTAAACGCCGTTACAGGGCAAAATTTGGCGCTTGTAAGCTCGGTAAAAGGAACAACCACCGACCCTGTGTACAAGGCGATGGAGCTATTGCCTTTAGGTCCAGTTGTAATAATTGATACCCCCGGTTTCGACGATGAAGGCGAACTTGGAGAAATGAGGGTAGAAAAAACAAAGCAGGTTTTAAACAAAACCGATATCGCGGTATTGGTACTTGATGGTGAAATCCCAACCGATACTACCCTCCCAATTGAAGATGAAATTATCAATTTATTCAAATTTAAAAACATTCCATATATCGCTGTCTTAAATAAAATTGATCTCATAAAACCTCACACGGAGACACGGAGACACGGAGAACACAGAGAAAATAACGAAGAACAACTTTGCGCCTTTGCGTCTCTGCGAGAGAAAAATGGGAATAATTTCTTATCAGTTAGCGCGAAGACTGGTTTTGACATCGATTTATTGAAAGAAAAAATTGCCAGCCTCGCACAGACAAACGAGCCGCAGCGCAGACTTGTGGCAGACCTTTTAAAACCCAATGATTTTGTGATTTTAGTTATTCCCATCGATAAAGCAGCTCCAAAAGGCAGGCTCATCCTTCCGCAGCAGCAGGTAATCCGTGACATTCTGGAAACAGGCTGCGCCGCTATCACTGTCCGTGAAAGCGAATTACATCAATTACTTTTAAATATGCCTATTACAGAGAAAAAACCCGCTTTGGTTATAACAGACAGCCAGGTTTTTGCATTGGTTTCACAGCTTGTTCCGCAGGAGATACCGCTTACTTCGTTTTCTATTTTATTTGCACGTTATAAGGGCTTTCTTGAAACTGCTATCGAAAGCGTAACTTCGCTTGATAATCTAAAAGACGGCGAAAAAGTTTTAATATGTGAAGGCTGTACTCATCACCGTCAATGTGATGATATAGGCACTTTTAAAATACCGGGTATGATTAAAAATTATACTAAAAAAGAGATTAATTTTAGTTTTTGTTCGGGTGGCGATTTTCCTTCCGATTTATCAATTTACAAGTTGATTATTCATTGCGGTTGCTGTATGCTTAACGAACGGGGGATGTTGTACCGGCAAAGTCTCGCCAAAAAGCAAAATATTCCGTTAACAAATTATGGAATAGTTATAGCACACATTACGGGAATATTGAAACGTAGTATAGAAGTTTTTAAATTAGCATAATATTACAGGAGAGTTGCTTTCAGGCAAACTGAAAATCACATAAAAAAATGGTAAAAAATCTCACTGTCGGCGAACCTTTAAAAGTAATTTTATTTTTCGCAATTCCTCTTTTTTTGGGAAACCTGCTTCAGCAATCGTATAATATTTTAGACACATTAATCGTTGGACGCACAGTTGGAAGAAACGCTCTTGCGGCGGTCGGCTCTACTGGAAGTTTAAGTTTTTTAATACTGGGTTTTATGAATGGCTTTGGAATTGGAGCCGCTGTAATTACATCTCAGCGTTTTGGATCGGGAGACACAGAAGGAGTAAGAAAAAGTTTTGCCGCGACAATTATAATCAGCATTGGACTTGCAGTAGTTCTTACATTAATCGCAGCATTCGGCGCAAAACCCATTTTGTTATTTTTGCAAACACCCGCGGAAATTTTTGATGATGCGTATCTTTACATTTCTATTATTTTTCTTGGTATTCCAACGGCTATGCTTTTTAATCTTTTTTCCAATGTTATGCGCGCAGTGGGAGACAGCCGCACTCCTTTAATATTTTTGGCAATTGCTTTTTCGCTAAAATTGGCAATTAACCTTTTATTCATTTATGTTTTTAATGCAGGGATCGGAGGCGTGGCATTATCGACAGTAATGGCGCAGCTTGTGTCGGGACTCCTTTGTTTACTGTTTATAATAAAAAGAATGCCTGTATTAAGATTAACATTAAGCGATTGGCGTATTAATATAGGCGAAATAACTAAACATATAAAAATTGCTTTACCTGTCGGCTTTCAAATGAGCATTATTGCAATTGGCACTATAACTGTCACTTACGCGCTTAACATTTTAGGAACCGAAGCTGTCGCCGCTTATTCAGCTGCTGCAAAAATTGATGTGCTTGCATACATGGCGCTTTTTTCCATTGGCGGAGCGATGACTACTTATTCTGCGCAAAACTTCGGCGCTCACAGAATAGATCGCATTCGCAAAGGTGTATTACATATTTCGGCAGTAGCCTGTTTATACAGTATTTTAATGGTGTTGGTATTTATTTTTACAGGACATTTTTTTCCGAGTATTTTCCTTGGAAAGGATTCGATTGAAACACTTTCAATGTCAAATAACTATCTTGTAATTTGCAGTTCTTTTTATATTTTCCTTGCTATGCTTTTCATAATAAGGCAGTCATTGCTTGGTATGGGAGACAGTGTTACACCTACAATCGCAGGCATTATGGAGCTAGTAATGCGTATTTTTGCCGCAATAATACTTGGTAAAACCTTTGGATTTATAGGAATATGCTTTGCAAACCCTCTGGCGTGGGTAGGAGCTATAATACCGCTTGTTATCGCGTATATAATTCGAATGAAAAAACTAAAAACAGAAGAACTTAATTGTCCACGGATTAACGCGGATTCTTAATTATTAATCCGTGAAAATCCGCGATAATCTGCGGATTTTTTACAAATAATATGAATTATAATGACAAATATATGTATTTTTTATATAGTTAGTATATATTATGGATTCAAATTTCATAAATCAAAAGTATATCGAAGATTTGCTTGAAGAAGCACAATTCTCAAATGATGAAAATATCAGCTGTTCTTTGAACAAAGCAGACAAAGGAGCCGCGCTTACACATTCAGAAATTGCCGCATTACTAAAAACTCAAAATCCGCAACATATCGAAAGAATTTATGAAATAGCGGGAAAAATAAAAAAGAAAATTTACGGCAATAGAATTGTTATGTTCGCTCCGTTATATGTAAGTAATTTTTGCGTAAACCGCTGTGCCTATTGCAGTTTTAATCATGGTCATAATTTTAAAAGGCGTGTACTAACAATGGATGAACTGCGTGAAGAAGTAAAAATCCTTGAAATGATGGGACACAAACGGCTTGCATTGGAAGCAGGCGAATACGAAAAAGAATGCTCTATTGACTATATTTTAGAATGTATTAAAACAATATACGAAATGAAATTTAAAAACGGCGAAATAAGACGTATCAATGTAAACATCGCGGCTACCACAACAGAAAATTACCAAAAACTAAAAAACGCAAAAATCGGTACTTATATTCTTTTTCAGGAAACTTATCACGAACCAACTTACGATAAGGTTCATTTGGCAGGTCCAAAAAAAGATTATCTTTGGCATCTTAACGCTTTTGATCGGGCGCAGGATGCTGGTATCGATGATGTCGGAGGCGGTGTTCTTTTTGGTTTGGCAGACCCTTATTTTGATGTTATGGGATTACTTTTGCACAATGAACATTTGGAAAAAAAATACAACACAGGTTTTCATACAATTTCTGTACCCCGCCTTTGCCCCGCTGCCGGAATGAACATAGACGATTTTCCAAATCTTGTAAACGATGATACATTTGCAAAAATTGTCGCTATCATTCGTATAGCGGTTCCTTTTACCGGAATGATTTTATCTACAAGAGAAAATCACGACATGCGAAAGAAATTATTGCGTCTTGGCATATCACAAATCAGCGCAGGTTCCAATACTGAAGTTGGCGGTTATGCACAAGCCGCGTTATCGCGGCGTATAGAATCCAACTCCTTAAGCTCGACGACCGAAGGGAGTCATGCACGACGTGAGTCAACTTCAAATCCGCAGTTTATCGTAAACGATGAACGAAGCGCAGTTTCGATTATAAATGAATTGATAGACGATAACTTTATACCAAGTTTTTGCACGGCATGTTATCGCGGCGGCAGAACAGGCGATCGATTTATGTCACTTGCAAAATCAGGCGAGATTGGAAATGTCTGCCTTCCCAACGCTCTTATGACTTTGTGCGAATATTCAATGGACTACGGCGATGATACCTTTAGAAAAAAAACAAAAACTATAATCGAAAACGAAATCCCCCACATAGCTAACGAAACAATACGACAAAAAACTATAGAGAATATAACAAAGATACATTCGGGTAAAGGAAGAGATTTCTTCGTATGAAATTAATAATAAAATTTAACCACGGAGTACACGGAGTAACACGGAGGAATATAAAGTTTTCGAACCAAGAACTCCGTGAAACTCCGTGTCCTCTGTGGTAAATAAAAGAAAGTAATTATGAATGATAAAGAAATCCTGCATTTTATTAATACGAATGACAAAAACGAAATTGAATCTCTTTTTAAACGTGCCGGAAAAGTACGGGAAGAACACTACGGCAAAAGTGTATACATCCGCGGATTAATCGAAGTTACCAATCACTGTAAAAACGACTGCTATTATTGCGGCATACGATGTTCAAATACAAATATAGAACGTTTCCGCCTTTCGATTAACGAGATCCTCGATTGCTGCCAAACAGGAGATGAACTTGGTTTTAAAACTTTTGTCATTCAAGGCGGCGAAGACCCCTGGTTTACAACCGAACGTGTAATCGAGTTGATTTCACTAATCAGACAGCGCTACCCTACCCACGCGATAACCCTTTCTTTGGGAGAGCGGCCTGCCACAGATTATGAACTGTTTTTCCAAAACGGAGCGAACCGTTATCTACTTCGCCATGAAACCGCTTCGGCAGAACATTATACCGCACTGCATCCATCGCTGCAAACACTTGCTACACGCAAACAATGTCTTTGTGAATTAAAAAAAATCGGGTATCAAGTTGGAGCAGGTTTTATGGTTGGCTCTCCTTTTCAAACACCTGATTGTTTGCTTGCGGACTTGCGTTTTCTGGAAGAATTGCAGCCGCAAATGGTTGGTATAGGTCCTTTTATTCCGCAAAAAGACACACCATTTTGTTCTTATCCGCAAGGCGACCTTACCCTTTGTTTAAAAATGCTAGCGATTACAAGAATTATTTTACCAAAGGCATTAATACCTGCCACAACTGCTATGGGTACTATAACACCTAACGGAAGAGAACTTGCCTTAAACGCAGGAGCAAATATCGTCATGCCAAACCTGTCTCCTGTAAAAGCAAAAAAACTTTACAGTATATACGACAATAAAATAATTCTGGGGGATGAAGCTGCGGAAAACTTACAATTATTAAAGGAAAAGATAATCAATGCAGGTTACGAACCCGATATGTCAAGAGGCGATGCAAAACAATAAGATAATTATTAACAAATAATTAACAATCTTTACATTTGTATGGTTGAATCTAACAATTTAACTACAGTATAATGAAGCCAGCATTAGGAGATGATATGAATAAAAATAGAATAATATTTTTTATATTTTTGGCGATATTCTTAATATTCTCATCTTGTATTGATAATAATAAAAATACATTACTGGAATTGCGTTATGGTTTTACAACCGAACCTACAACGCTTGATCCGTTAAATCCACGAAATACAGCAGACGGCAGAAGTATCCTTTTTAATGTTTTTGAAGGGCTTGTAAAACCTAATACCGATGGCACACTTTCGCCATGCATTGGTGAATCCTGGGTTATCGAACAAGACGGGCTTATATACGATTTTATAATCAGAGAAAATGTTCTATTCCATGACGGCACTATCGTTACTGTACAAGATGTAAAATTCAGTCTTGATACCGCTATCGCAGCAGGTTTAAACGGATTGGGTAATATCGATGAAGTTATAATTAAATCGGATAATGAAATTAGAATAATATTAAAAACAAAAGATCCGGGATTCCTTCCTTTTTTAACAATCGCAATAGTAAAATCCGAAAATACCGATCGTGAAAATAACATTATTGGTACTGGACCGTATTTCATCGAAAGTTATACACCGCAAATAGATCTTGTACTAAAAAAGTTTAATGATTACTGGCAAAAAGGCTTACCTCATCTTGAAAAAATTACCATAGTATTTTTTGCTAATTCTGATACTATGATTGTTGCATTAAGAGGCGGCAGCATCGACGGAGCTTCTATAACAGGTTCGATGGCAGCGCAGCTTAACAAAAATGATTTTGATATTTTTGATAACAGCTCTGCCGGCATTCATTTAATGGCGCTTAACAACACCGCTTCTCCTTTTAATGACATCCGTGTCCGTCAGGCTGTTAATTACGGCATCGATGTACAGGAAATAATTGACGCAGCATTTTTTGGTCACGGAACTCCGTCAGGAAGTCCGGTAATCCCGGGATTATCAGTATACTACTACAGTATATTAGAATACTCATACAACCCTGATTTAGCACGTTCTCTGCTTTCTCAAGCCGGCTATAACAATTCTAACAGGCTTTCTTTTGAAATAGCAGTCCCTTCAAATTACGCAATGCATATTGATACAGCGCAGGTAATAAAAAGCCAGCTTGAAAGAATCGATATTAACGTTAACATTAAACTTGTTGATTGGTCTACATGGCTTTCTGAAGTTTATTCCGCAAAAAATTATCAAGCGACAATTATAACTTTAGACAGTCATACAGTTTCTCCAAGAGGTTTTCTTGCACGATACCGTTCTGACAGCAGCGGAAATTTTATTAATTTTTTTAATACCGATTACGATTCTGTATATGATGCCGCTCTCTCTCATACAGATCACGTTACACGCATTAATCTATATAAAGAAGCACAGCAAATTATTTTAAGAAACGCCGCAAGCGTATATTTACAGGATATACTTTATTTTACAGCTTTAAGAGGCGGTAAATTCGGCGGAGTATTGGATTATCCTATATATATAATTGACTTTGCTTCAATACACAGTACACGGGAAAAATAATTGAATTATATATTAAAAAGAATTATTGTATGTATAATTACATTATTTCTAGTTTCGCTTTTTTGCTTTTTAATTTTTAATGTTATTCACGGAGATGCCGCGCTTACACTTGGAGGAATATGGATTACTCCCGAACAGCTTGAACAGCTGCGCGATGAAATGGGGCTTAACCGCAATGTTTTTATCCGTTATTTTGACTGGCTTATAAGTTTTCTTGGCGGTAATATGGGAAATTCTTTTGGCTTTAGAGGAGAGCAAATATCTGTTTTAATTTCGCAGCGTCTTCCTGTTACAATTTCTCTTGCTATACTTTCGTTAATTTTTATATTGGTTATCTCTTTTACTGTTTCGCTTTTAACGATTAAAAAAGAAGCAAATATAATTGACAATATTGTAAATATTTTTACCGCAGCGGGAATCAGCACACCGGGATTTTTTTTAGGGCTGCTTTTCATATTTATTTTTGGTTTTACTTTAAATATTTTTGTTCCGGGTGATTTTACAAATTACAATGAAAACTTTTTTTTATTTTTAGGTAGTCTTTGTTTTCCGGCATTGGCAATCGCAATACCAAACTCCGCAATTTTAATTAAGTTTTTAAGAGGATCGCTATTTGCAGAACTTAAAAGCGATTATGTAAGAACCGCGAAAAGTAAAGGGGCTTCAAATCTGTACATACTTCGTTATCATGTATTTAAAAACGCATGTCTTCCAGCCATCACAATTTTTGGCATGATAATCGCAGAAGTTTTTTCCGGCAGCATAATTATAGAACAGGTTTTTACAATTCCCGGAATTGGCAGGCTTTTAATTTCTGCGATTAGCTCAAGAGATTATCCGTTGATTCAGGCGCTTATGGTTTACATCGCTTTTATTGTAGTTATTGCAAATACTCTTGCAGACATTACCAACATGATTATCGACCCAAGAATTAAAAACACAAGGAAAGTCAGATGAAACTAAACAATCAACTGATAATAGGAGCCGCAATTGGATTTATTATAATCACAATGTCCTTGTTAAGTTTAATTTGGGTTCCGTTTGATTATAACGAAATCGATCACAGTATACGTCTTACAGCGCCGAACGCTATCCATATTTTTGGAACTGATAACCTTGGAAGGGATATTTTTTCAAGGGTAATGGCAGGAGGCAGGAACACTTTGTTACTTGCAATATGTACCGTAGCCGGAGCTGCAGCAATCGGCAGTATACTCGGGTTAATTGCAGGTTTTAATGGAAGGTTTATCGACGAAATAATAATGCGGATAATCGATACCTTAAGTTCATTCCCCGGAATTGTACTTGCACTTTTAATGATTGCCGTATTGGATAACAGCCAATTTAGTTTATTTATCGCGCTTTTAATTTTGTTTATTCCAAGTTACACCCGTGTTATGCGCACAGGAACAATGAAATATAAAAACGCTTTGTTCATTCAGGCGGAAAAAATACTTGGAGCCGGCTTTTTTAGAATTACAATTATTCACATTCTGCCGAATCTTTTTCCGTCTTTGTTATCGGCTTCTGTGATTGGACTTTCTAACGCTATTCTTGCTGAATCCGCCATGAGCTATCTTGGTTTGGGAATACAGCCGCCATATCCTTCATGGGGGCGGATGTTATTTGAATCGCAGGGCTGGTTTTTTAACGCTCCCTGGTACGCTTTAGCGCCCGGTATTACAATCATGATGACAGTGATTGCTTTCCATTTGATTGGAGAAGGACTGCGCCGAAGTTTTGGAGTACAAAATGACTGATAATAAACTTGATGACACTACTATTTTACTTGAAGTAAAAGATTTAACTGTCTGTGTTAAAAAAGAAGGTAAAACACTAAAAATATTGGATAACATAAGTTTTTCTATAAACGAAGGTGAAATAATCGGTCTTGCAGGAGAATCAGGCTGCGGAAAAAGCATGACAGCTCTTTCGATTTTAAATCTGCTTCCGCTCGGAATATCAATTACAGGCGGAGAAATAATATATAAAAATTGCAATTTAACTGCTCTTAGCGAAAAAGAAATGCCGGCTTACAGGGGTAAAGAGATTTCAATAATTTTTCAGGATGTACGAAACGCTTTAAATCCATTGATGAAAGCCGGCAAGCAAATCATGGAATCTTTGGAATTAGACAAAGAAAAATCAATAGATAAAAAGCAAAAAAAGAAAAAGGTGCTGGAAATACTTTCAGCGCTTGGGTTTAACAATCCCGAAAAAATATTTGAAACTTATCCACATCAGCTTTCCGGAGGAATGTGCCAAAGAATAATGACAGCAATGTCAGTAATACAGGAGCCAAAGTTATTGTTAGCGGATGAACCGTCAAGCTCTCTTGACGAAGAAAGTCAGAACCTATGTTTATCCTTATTAAAAGAAATGAATCAAAAAAATAAAATGTCTTTACTTGTAATTTCTCATGATCTTTCGATAATACAGCAATACTGCAGCCGTTATTTAATTATGTACGCGGGAAAAATCGTAGAAGAAGGAAAGGCGCAGGATTTACTTACTCCGCTTCATCCGTATACACAAGCTCTTGTAAATACAATCCCAAACAAAGACAAACGCGGCAAAAAACTTGAAAACATACCGGGAAAAGTTCCTTCTATAGACGACCAATTGAAAGATGACCAATTAAAAGATGATCAATCGAAAGACAATAATTTAAAAGGCTGCCCTTTCGCGCCAAGATGTTCAAAAGCGCAAAATAAATGTTTTGAAACTTTCCCGCCTGCAAGAATTATTTGCGACAGAAAAGTACATTGTTATAATCAAAATGAGGCAAATCATGTTACAAATTAACAAAAACAGTCCGCTGATTTTCGCGGATTTTCGCAGAGAGAAATTAATAATCAGCGTTAATCTGCGTAAATCCGTGGACATTTTATATATTTTTTATAAAGTGAGGAAGTATTTTTAATATGAATACCTTGCTTTCTATAAAAAATGTTTCCAATGTGTACACGGACAGGAGAATTGGTCATTTTGGTAAAATAGAAAAAAAACATGTATTAAAAAATATAAATATGGAAATAAACCGAGGCGAAATATTCGGCTTAACAGGAAAATCAGGCTGCGGAAAAACTACTTTAGCCAAATGTATTTTAGGTCTTATCGATTATGAAGGTGAAATAAAATTTTGCGGCGATGAAAATTTCAATAAAAAAAATAATGTGCAAATTGTATTTCAAGATCCGGGTTCTTCTTTAAACCCTGTAAAAAATATAGGCTGGCTTATGGAAGAACCGCTTGTTATACATAAATTGTACGACAAACAAGAAAGAAAACAAATTGTGGACGAAATGCTTTTGCGTGTCGGGCTTGACCCTTCTTACAAAACACGCCATGTACATGAATTAAGCGGCGGACAAAAACAGCGGGTCTGCATTGGGCGTTCTTTAATTTTAAAACCACGCCTTTTAATCGCAGACGAAGCAATAAGCTCTCTTGATGTTTCGGCAGGAGCGCAGATACTCAATCTTTTTAATGAACTGCATCAAAATCACAATCTTTCTATACTTTTTATATCGCATAATAAAGACGCTGTTGAATATCTTTGCGGTAGAATAGCGGTGATGAAAAAAGGTGAAATAGTCACCTGATAAGATAAACCACAGAGTCTGCAACTGATATTACAAGGAACTTTTTTATGGAGGAAAAAAGTCTTAGCTGCAGCACTCCATAGTTTATTCTTATTGGATAATCGTCAGGTTACTTCTTGGTCCAGACTTGTTCATATCCTCTGCCGGCAACTGCAGCATTTTCCAGTGTAAGCGTATTTCCTGAAAGAGAGAACTTAAATACAGTTACATCTCCGTCAGATGCGGTAATAGTTAATTCATCACCTGAAACAGTGAAAGTTCCTTCTGACTTATAGTCGTCTCTTTGAAAAGTGACCTTGTCACCTGCAAATGTACGGGTACTGCCTTCATATTCAAAAGTACCGCTTAACTTACCGCCTCCGCCGCCGCCTCCGCCGCAAGCTACAGTGAGTCCAATCATCGCTATTAATGCGATAATCCCTGCAATTTTAACTGTGTTTTTCATATAGTTCTCCCTATGGTCTTTCCCACCGTCATATTATTGCTAATATACCTGTTATTACTGTTTTTTCTAACTATAAAACCAGGTAGGTTTTACGCATTTTTGAACTTTTTAGCCTGTTATTATTGGTAGGATGAAGGCTTTGAATTGTTTTATTGCTTTATTACTTAACGAAAGACAAAAAAATTAGTATATTTAAAATATGAGATTAAAGAGTATATTAATTTTATTACTTATTACTCATTCATCAACCTGGCTTTTGGCGCAGGATACGGCTGCAAAGGTTAGCAGAACTGACGGTCTTTCAATATATTATTATGCAACACTTCACGAAGCATTACTTACAGAAACAAATACGAACACTTCCATAGATTCTCCGGTTGAAATCACCATACTTACAGATATTACTTTAGACGAACCTTTGATTATCGAAGACGGCGTACACATACGGCTTATTACAGGTAACGCTGATGTTACAATACGGCGCTGTGTTAGTAATATTGAGTTCCCTGTCATTTGGGTAACAGGAGATTCTGCAAGTTTGAGTTTGGGAAAACCCGGCATGGAATATGAACTTTTTATTGACGGCGGTTATAAAAACGATCCGCCTATAGAAGCCTTTGCTCCCTTAATTGCGGTAAATGGACCTGACTCAAAATTGATAATGTATGACAATGTCACACTTCAAAATAATTCCAGAATCGGGCAGCCGCCGGGTACTACCCTCTATCAAGCCGGCGCGGGTGTATTTATCCGTACAGCAGAGGATTTAACCGAACGGCAGGCGGAGTTTATAATGAAAGGCGGGACCATAAGGGGGATTAGAAGTATTACAGGCGGCACTGCAGTGAATATTTCAGGTTTTGGTCTTTTTACAATGGAAGGCGGAGTAATAAAAGATAATATTGCCACAACAATAGGCGGCGGCTTTAGTACCGGCAGCAGGGGTTCCTTTAGAAAGACAGGCGGTATCATTTATGGTTCCAATGCGCCGGAAGGTTTAAGAAATATTGCTTTAGAGGGATTAGGTTCACCTAAATCTTACGGTCATGCGGTTATAATAGTTATTTTTAATCCTGCTTTTCAATACAGAAATGATACAGTCGGAGAAAACGATAACCTAAGTTATATTGGAATGCCAAGGGGAAACGGCATCTTCGGCGAAGGTGATAAATGGGATAATCCTGATAAGGCTTTAATCCGGCTTCTTTCTGTTATCATTCTGACAGCTCTTATTTTATTAACTCCTTTAACTATTATAACAATAAAGTTTTTACTGAAAAAACGGTTTAAGAAAATTCAAACGGAATATTCAGCCCCTCAGATTGATTACGAAAAATTCGGCATTACTTCCGGTGAAAAGAAAATATGCGAATTACTACTGACAGAATTATCCGCTAAAGAAATATCAAAATCTTTGAATTTGTCATACTCCACGATAAATTTTCACACACAAAATTTATACCGCAAACTGGAAATTCAAAGCCGTACAGAGTTGTTTGTAAAATTAGGGATGCCCAAATCAAATACCGCGAAAAGCGGGTGATAAAAAGGAAACATTGAAAAACATTTTATTGTTGTTTTTTATTTTTATTATTCCTATAGGAATTTTTGCTCAAACCGCAAGTTATTTTGACGGTATAGATATTCATTACTATGAAAATATTCATGAAACATTTGAAGCAGTCTCTAATTCTTCGATCGATTCTTCGATCAGTGAACCTGTAGAAATCATATTGTATAAAGATTTTGTTTTGGATAAACCATTAATAATCGGCGATAACATTCATATCAGACTTATAACATCTGATTTTCCTGTTACAATACAGCGCGGCATAGATAACTTAGACTACCCTTTATTTTGGATAAACGGCGAAAATGCAAGTTTAACACTTGGTAAACCTGATATGATACAAGAACTTTTTTTTGATGGGGGGGGGGGGGGGGGAAAGAAATAAACCGCCTTTTTTTGTCTTTTCTTCGCTTTTTGCCGAATTGGATTGAACAACCTGATTAATTGATGCAATGCCGTCGGCCATGTTCTTTATGGTCGAGGACTGTGCGTTAGACGACGCGAGTATTTTATCGATTACATTTGAAACGTCGTTGACGTCCGAAACGATTTTTTCAAAGCTCTTTGCGGTTTCATTGGCACGCTGTGTGCCATCGTTTACACGGGATATGGATTCCTGAATGAGTTCGCCGGTCTCCTTT
>WQYB01000062.1 GCA_009781475.1 Treponema sp. | reverse complement strand
TTCGCTGTGAAATACCTCGCACTCAAATAATGGAAATGCCAAAATGCTGACGACAATCGTTTTAGGCAAACTTCTGTAACCTTTGCCCCTGTCTAACGCTGATGAGAATGCCCGCGCCCAATGAAATAATGAACGTTCACGGTAGTCTTTCTCATCTGCCACTTGAATTTCCAAATCTAAAATTTGGCCATTTACAAGCATCTTTATATCTAAACGACAAAACTTTTCCCCGATTGCCTCCGGAGGCATTTCAGGGTTGGTTACCGTAAACTCATTAATCTCTGTAATTGGTACCCGCAAAAATGCGGCCGTAAGCCTTTTCAATAGATCCGGATTTCTAACAAACAGCATCTTGAACAGTATGTCATTAGTCAATTTGTATTTTAGTTTTGCCACTTACCTCTCCCTTTTAGTATTACGTACTACTGATAATATACATTTTTCAATATTAGTGGTACGAAGAAATTATGTCAAACCTTTAATTTCCCTGAGTAGGGGAGAGGGGTCAACCACACTGCCCTCGCTCCTGCTGCTCGCAAGAATATGGATTGCTTTATGATTGGGAAACAGCAATGAAAGCCTGTCCGGCGGGGTGGCATTTGCCACAGATTGGCATTATCCACCGCCATATTTTAATTTATATACATGAAACGTCTACTACCCATAGGTAAGCAAGATTTTGTCGGCATCAGGGAAGATGGTTTTTGTTATGTGGACAAAACTGCCAAAATCCATCAACTGATAACCGGCTCCGGCAGAGCGGTTTTCCTTTCCCTTTTGGTAAGTCGCTCAAAGTAGATGTTAATTTCGACAGCAAAAAACGTTTTATCGGCGATTGGAAGTATGAAACGGCTGATGTAGACCGATAGCAAATGAAAATTACAATCAAACGAGAAATGGGGAGTTAAATTATGTCCGTTTTTAGAGACCTCTATGGTAACGGAATCGCCACAAAAGTAGGCGACAGGATACTTGACACTTACGGCAATTGGGTGTACGAAATTCGCGGCGACAGGATTTATGATACCGGCGGCAATTGGGTATATGAGTTTCGCGGCGACCGTATCTATGACACTTACGGCAACTGGAAATACGAGATAAGAGGCGACCGGCTTTACGATACCTATGGAAATTGGTTGGGTTCGGGATGTTAAATGATAAACTTTGATTGGCGGTCAACGAAGAGATTAGCAAATGAGTAAAATATGCGCAGTATGTAAAGAGGGCAGAGGCCCAACAAAATGCGAAATATGCGGATTTACTGACAATGGTGCTATAAATAGAGAATTTATAAACGATGAAGACGCTAACTACTGGCTTGAAACGGTAGTGAAATCTTGCCGCATACAATGGGAAGCAAAGAAAAGGGAAGTTGAATTATTAGCGCAGGTCGAAGAATTCCGCAAAAAAATAATAGATCTTTCAGAGAAACTTGAAACGTCTGAAAATAATATAATTAAGCCGTCAAATTTACTTGAGAATACTGCAAAATCAAAAAGATTTGCTAAAAAAATGACTGATATGACGATAGTCTTAACAATCTGTGTTGTTGCGATTATTATCTACGTTGTATCATTACAGTCTAATATCGTGGAAAAATACGATACGTCGTGGTTTACTAAAAACGGCAACGCCTCAACATTTACCATCAAAACAGCCGAACAATTGGCGGGGTTGGCTCATTTAGTAAATAATGGTAATAACTTCGATGGCAAAACTATTACACTTACTCAAAACATTGATCTTTCAAAATATGATAATTGGGTGCCGATAGGTACGTCCACTGGCGATTTTTCAGGAACTTTTAACGGTGGTGGGTACATTATAAGCAATCTCACTATCAATAGTCCCGATGATAATGATCAAGGCTTGTTTGGTCGTATCAAGAATGGGAAAGTGGAAAATCTTGGGCTTGACAGTGTGAACATTCGCGGTCGTAATAATGTTGGTGGTGTAGCAGGAATAGTTGATAGTGGTAACGTGACCAACTGCTATTCAATCGGGACAATCAATAGTACAAAAAACAGTGTTGGTGGTGTGGTGGGGCTTCTTTATAATAACAGCAATATTGCAAATAGTTTTTCCACAGCTACCATTAATGGCATTTCTCAAATTGGTGGTGTGGTTGGGATAGTGGTTGATAGCGGTATCGTAACAGAAAGTTATTTTACCGGGGCGATTAATGGTATAAATAATTTTATTGGTGGCGTAGCAGGAGTGGTTCATCATAGTAGTAGCGTGACAAATTGCTACTCCGTAGCCGCGGTTAATGGCAATAACGATGTCGGTGGTGTGGCAGGAGTGGTTCAAGATAATAGCAATGTGTCAAACAGTTATTCCGGCGGTTTGGTAAAAGGCACACTGAATGTTGGCGGTGTGGTTGGGTATCTTATTGATAGTAGTAACGTATCAAACAGCTATAGTACCAGTGAAGTGACAGGAGAGTTCCATATTGGCGGCATTGTGGGAGTTTTAGGAAACAGTAGCATAACCAACTCCGCCGCCCTTAATTCGCACGTGAGCGGTGATTTCAGAATATCTCGTGTATTAGGGGTAACTTACTCAGGTACAACTCTGACATTATCAAATAACGTAGCTTTCGTTAGTATGAAAAATCGTATCGACACTACCGCATATTCTTTTATCGGAATGGCAGATCGTAGCGGTGGCAACATCACTGCGGCTTCCATTCGGGCTGACAGAACTATTGGCGGCCGTTTTACACAAGCCAATGGTTGGACAACAGAGCCGGGCAAATTGCCGGGTTTAGGTGGTAAGGCGGTAGATATGCCGCAACATTTAAGTAAGTGATTGCATATCTGCTCATTAGCTTAGTTGGCATTATTCTTCGCCTCAACTGCCGCGCCGAAGTCCGAACCACAGATGGCTGGATATATACACTCGTAGTTGTCTACTGCATTGAGTTCAAGCTTGACAAATCCGCAGAAGAAGCGCTCGCGCAAATTGACACCAAAGACTATCTGTTACCGTGGAAAGGCAGCGGTAAAAGTTGTTTAAAGTAGGTGTTAATTTCGACAGTAAAAAACGTAATATCGGCGATTGGAAATATGAGACGATTGATGTAGATACTACTGCTTGAATAGTTCAATCGTATAATCCAAATCCGCAATTGTGCCGATAGTGCCGTGCCCTGTAATAACTTTTCTAACGTTAGGAAATTCGGTTCTGATTCGCTTTACGGTATTCGACCATTCGGCCAAATCCGCCTCTGCAAAATTCCCTTTTTGTGCGCCAACATTCGTAATCAAACAACCGCCGAACATAATTTCATCATGCGGAAAATATCCTATGATATTGTCGACCGTATGACCACCACCAAAAAATTGAGCTAAAACTTCTTTTCCGCCAACACTTAATTCAAGCCGCTCGTCAAAACCGTTTTGCGGTATTGTAGTAAGTCCGCGCTCTTTTGTGATTCCGATGGTTTTATTAAGGGCGTAAGAAGCAATATCACGTCTGTGAAATTCGTTTAAACCGCCAAGATTATCTGCATGGTAGTGCGTTGGAATAATCGCGACAATATTTAGTTTTCGCGACTTGGTCAACCAATCAACTAATTCGGCGGCGGATTTATCGTCTACAGGCGTATCGAATATAACCGCCTCGCCGTTACTTATAACAATCATACCGTTGCACGGGACGATTCCGAAATTTTTAGTAGTCAAATGTGAAATGTGCTTGTACACAAATTCGGAAATTTTGATTATGGTGAGTGCGTCGGATTTGTATGTTATGCTTTGCGTTTTTTGATATTTGTTATCTGATTCTTTAAAAAACGAATAAAGAGTATCGATTTTTGAGTGTAAATGGTTTATTTTTTTGTCAAACAGAGCATTTGCTATTTTAGTATCTATATTTGAATAATGTGTTAGAATAAAACTTATTGCAGCAATAACAATTGCAAGGACAATTGCAAGAGCTTCAACTCTTAATGTAAATCGATATTGTCTCTGTTGCTTTTCGTATTGCCTTTGTTGCTCCTCACACTGCAATTGATTACGCTGTTGCTGTAAACGATTGATGTGAATCTGTGTGTACGAAATGTATCCTAAACATTTTCTTTTATTATCTTCAGAAAGATTGCTATTGTTATACTTCCAATGAAATGCGGCATTTATTTTGTGTATACAATCAATAATGTCATCATAGTAAGTGATGCGTAAATCCTCTTTTTTGGTTCGATATAGTTCATCAAATTTATTTGACATTACACATAAATTTTTACAATTATCACCTTGCCAATAACCTATTAAATCAGGATGCTCACTTTCTTGTAATTCTTCTATGCTTTTACACTTAATTTTTCCAATTATGGATTCTTTTATTTCACGATCAATTGATTTAATCACTTATACTATCTCCACTTAATTGGATAATCGTGGTTCTTCCCAGGTTTCTTTTGCGCTTGTACTGCTCATATTATTTTTCACTATAGGCAAATCAAGAATTGCATCTCTTAATTCACTTATAAAATTTTCAGACATAGGTTCTTTGTTTTTAGTTTTGCTCACGCACTTTGTCCCCTTTCCTAATCTTTCAGGCCATTTGTCATCAGGAACAATTGTAATAAAAACAACGTTTGGATTGGTTGTTAGATACTGGCTATAAAAATCACAACCCAATTCATTGTATTCATTTTTCTTCCCACCCCACACAATATCTATCACACAAACAAGTTTTTCGGTGTTATTAACGATGTCAATTTTTTCATCGATTCGTTTTGTACACGGATAAGAAAGATCATAAGACAACTTTTTGCAAGACACAAAATCTCCAACTAATTCAATAATTGTTTCAGGTTGAAACAATAAGTCTAATTTTACATTATCTTTTTCAATATCCTTACTTATACGTTCCAGTACTTGTTTAAGTGCTGCAACATCTTCTGGTAAGTCATCAAGAAGTAATACTTTTATTGTTTCCATCGTTTTCTACTCCGTTTATGCGTGTTATATGGAATTTCACATCAAATACACCTACTCCGCCATGAGAAATGTCTGACATTTCTACCTCTACATTGGAGCTTACTTTTTCAAGTAACACTTTATTGGTGTGTAGTCCATTATGTCCAGAAGTCAAATAACCTTTTTGATTAATAGTTGCTATATTGTTACGTTCTATTTCTCCCATAATGAAATTGTTTTGGAGATGAAATGCAATAGTATGATTTCTTAATGGTGTAGCAACTATGCGAACATAGGGTTGAACAATAGCATTGCTCATGGTACGCACTACATCATTTATGTTTTTAAGATACTCACAAAGCACTCCTCTAAAAATCATTTCTGAAAATTGTAATGTTAAAGAATCATCTATATCTATAGTGGTATTTTTCATAACATTGTACTGAAAGATGAATTCGCAATACTTTGTTATTTCGGCTTTAATGTATAATTCTTTTATGTCATCTTTAAGTATTGCAATATCTCCACTTTCCATAAAAGACATTATTGTTTTCGCATCATAAACTTGATAATAATAAAATTTTAGTTTGTTAATATTACGATGATCACCTATTGCACAGTTATACAAATCTTTAACATGGTGATAATAATGATGGTTAGCAGCAAGCATATTTTTACGTTTTTTCTCACTTTCCACCCAATCTCTAAAGCTATCATTTCCTTCTACTTCTTTAGCCAAATATTTGCTAACATCTCCTCTTAACAATAATAGATAATGTAGATTTTCAATATTAATCGGTTCAGTTAATTTATCATCCGTAACATTAAAATAAAATCCTATTACAGCTTGCCCTTTATATTCTGTATCAGGTATATCTTTTTTTAATGTATCTCTATCTATTCGCAAAAGCAATAAGCGGTTATTAGTTTGTGTGGGCGGAAAGTCTTCTGTTATATCGGCAACGTCTTCATCTGAAAAAACTTCTTTCCATTTCCGAATACTATCCTTATCCATACTTCGATATAAATCCATTATAGAGTGAGATTCGGTATCATCAAACAGGCTTTTCCCATTATTGAGAAATTCTATTAAAAACTTTTCATTTTCAAGATATTCATCTGGTATTTTTTCATTTCCCTTGTTTTCCTTATTATACAACAGATAATACGGACTTGTTCCGCTTTTTTTGTATTTTACAATTGCAAAACAACCAACATCTGGAATGCATTTTTTATCAACAATAAATTTTGATAAAGTTTCAATTACCTCTCTGATAAATTTTGCAGCTTTGTTATCATCAATAAATTTGGAGTTAATACTATTTTTTCCTATATTTGCTTCTGAATTTTCAAAATCATGTTTTTCAGGAATTTCTGTAATTTTTCTTATGTCTAACCTAAGCTTAAGAAACATTATCATTTTATCTCTATTACTGACACGAAGGTCATAATTTTTCTCAAGATGTTCATAATGTTTTACAACCTCTTTTATGTCTATTTCAGATCCTACAAGCCTTTTAATTTTTCCTTCCCAATCACGTTCAAAGAATTTTTTTTCATGAATTTCTGCGAGTACCCTTTTTTTAGCGGCATTTTCTACAAACAACATCCATATTAGCTGTTTAAAAAGAGTTGAATCTTTATTATCAGGCTTCTTGAAATTATCTTTGAAATGTTTAAAGCGTTCATTCAGTTTATCACTACACGTTTCATCTCTATGCAAAAGTTCATTCATTTGAGCAGTAAAAAATATAGAAAACTGATGTAATGCATTATCTACTTTCTCTTTATCGTGGTTTCCATCGTTAAATATTTTTGCATTATTATACATTTTTCTAATAAGGTGAAGTAATCTGTACGAAATAATATAGTTGGATTTTAGCAAAGTTGTTCTGCGTATCAACATTTTTAACTCACCCAATGAGCTTAAACTAATACGCCATTCATTTTTGTCAGGACGATTTAAAACTTCATTTAATTTGTTTACCTTTTCTTCCAATAAACTTATAACCCATTTAAATGCTCTCGTTCGAATATCTTTATAGTCATAAAAAGGTGAGCGTGTTAAACATTTTAATACCGTTATTTCTGTTTCGGTTAAAATATTCTTGTTATCATTTATGGATGTATTATCTTCCTTTTTCAGGTAATCAGTATCAAAAGGGTTGTTAGTTTTATTAATTAAAAATTTGACCCATTCTTTATATCCTTCGTAAGAACCATAATGATCATCCTTAAAATACTTTCCTAATTCTTTCTTAAAATCCTTTGTATGTTTCGAAAATAAATCATACATTCGATGGATAGCTTCCACTTGCCTGCGTATTCTCGTTTTTTTACGCGATTCTGAATCATTGTTATCGGATTCGTATTTTAACTTATGTATATCTGTTTTTTCGATTTTCCTTTGCGCCTTAAGAAAATGGATTTTTATTCTTGTCAGATATGAATTACTATACAATTTTTGGAGTTTTTCGTATTCGTCACAAAGTGGACACAGATTTTTTGTTGATTTGATGTATGGGAAATGTAAATTAGCAAATGAATAAATTTTATTTTTTATTCCTTTTCCTCCAAATACCTTTTTTATATCTTCGTACTCATAGTAACCGGCTCTATTGACAAAAAAGAAACATGCTTTAAACTTTAAATTCCGTCCAATGTGTTGAAGAAAAGAATTAGCCGCAAACAATGTTGTGCCTGAGGTAAGTACATCATCTACAAAATATATATTTGTGTTTTTAGACGTACCTATAGCCTTACTATAAAAAAATTTAAAGTTTTGAACATTTTCGATATTTATGTCATAATGAATAATAGTTGCGCGATTTTTAAATATTATCAAATTGACCATTTCAACAAAATTGGCATTTGAAAAATGGCATGGCGCTAAAATTATTTCACGTTTACGGTTATCTACAGAAGATGGATTGGTCTCCAACCATTTCTCTAACCACTCCTTTACACTATTTTCACCGCCATCTTTATTTTTATTCCACAATTCATCATTGTTAAAATAATAGCGATAATGATTACGGCCACGTTCAATATGCCCCCGACCTATAGTCGTGTCTGTTAAGGCTAATTTTCGGTTATGGTTTGTGGTTTCAATCGCCCTTGCAATGGGTTGTCCCAAAATTAGTTCAGGCGTAAGTGAAGTTTTATCGGTTACAAATAGAGGTTTTTCTTTGCTTACACACGGTTTGGAACAATCAAGACAATGACTTTTATCTTTACATTTACACTTTTTTGATGAACAATGAAGGCAATTACCTTTATTTTCACATCTGTTTTTGAGCGGAAAACATATTTGACATTCAGATATTTTATACCAGTCAGTCTCTTGGTAAATGCAATATTTTTGGTCAACTGTTTTTTTTGAGGTACTTTGAATATATGTTTTTACAATTTTTTTCGTTTTATCTATTTTGCTCCAACCAAATTTATGAAAGATACTACCTTTTGCTATTTTACCACTAATTTTTTCAAAACCTTTGTCTACAACGCAAAACACATTATAATATGGCTCTATTAGCGTGAGTTTTTTATTAATATACTCTGGCTTATTTTCGATTTTGCTTATTTCTTCATTAAATTTTTCTTTTTTTCCAATATCCGTAATATTTGTTTTGTTTTTTTTATCTTGGTATTCTTTTACTTTTTCGTCATATTCAGTAAGTTGTTTTTTATACTCTTCTATTAACATATTTCGTATCTTTATGGAGGTAGTAAAAGTTGACGCGATAGGAACTATTATCATAGCATTGTGGTAAATTGGATTTGCCGCTTTTGGCTTATTTAACTTACATTCTTCAGTATCGGTTACAGTGTTGGTGTTTATTGTTAATGTTGCTGTTGAGTAGTGATTCTCCAAAAACTCTTTTACATAGCATACCAGTAACTCTGAATACAATCCGTACCCTATCAATGTGATATGAGAAAATCTTAAAAGCGGTATTTGTTTAGTGTTAGATTTTATTTCTTCGATTACTTTTGATTGAATTATATCACACGCTAATAACAAAGCATAATTATACGCGAAAACGCTATTTTGGAAAAATGGTTTGGCGTAATAAAAATCCTTTATGTGTACTTTTGAACCTAAGCGGAAATGGCTATCGGATATTTTATAGTCTCGCATATTTTTATCGGAAATCAAAGCATTAGCTAACCCATCTACCGATATATTAATAACCGCTGATTCTTGCGATAACTTTTCATCATTACAATAATACGGTTTATATTTGGAATTTTTTATCAGATTTATTATTAGGGATTTTTTATCTATGCGGTGGTAATAAGCATGTATCACTTGTCTTAATTTCCACACAATATCACTGCTAAAACCTTTCTCAAAGTTTTTCTTTAAAGTTATATTAATAGATAACTGCGGACATTCCTTTTTAAAAAGAATAAAATATTCAACCAGAGAAAAATCAAAATCTGTTATTTCATTTTCAGCGATTATTGACAATTGCGGTGGTAATTTGCCTGCTTTAATTTCTTTAAATCGTTCGATGCACTCATTTATAACTTTAGTATCTACGGCATCTCCCGATATGTGAACTTCTACCTTTTTCATAGACTAATTACCTTAATGGTTTGTGTTATTTCGCCTGAATATTATAAATTTTGAAAATTCCAATTATCATTTAAAAATTCTAACCATTTTGCTGTTACTGCTATAATTATTCTATATTTTGACAATAGCCAAAATCCCCACATAAACACAATTCCACCAAAAGACTTGCGTCATCCACATCAATGAGATTAAAGCTGCTAATTGATGGTATATAATTAATAAATAGCAGGCATAATCAGTAGGCAAAATCAAACAACTATCTCTCACTCAATCCAGCCCCGTTCATTCACGCATTAAAAACGGGTATAATCAGCTACAAAGCATCATGTTTGCTGCTGTGTATGAAAAACGAACAACGTCACTCAAAGCACACATTGATCTTGCTAAGTAATTACATAACAAAATAACTGTACTTTGTTTGTACAATAATGAGAATGGAGATGTAAATGCCGTTTGATAAGAACCTACTGCCGAGAAGTCACTCTATTATGTCTTAGAGTAACTGGACTGCCTGACATACTAATACTGCCGTAGCTATTAATTTAATACCGAAAAGACCACTCTATGATGATAACATTTCGTTGCAAAAGATGCAAGTGCTTTTTCAATATTTCAAATTCCACAGAAACATCATATTCAAAATTTTACTAAAAGCATTTAATTTTTAAAATGTGAAGATGTGGTAATTGTATTTTTGAATTATCTACATAAAAAAAGTAATTGATGAAGAGAACTGCTAAAAACGTAGAAAAAGAACAAAGGATAAATCAATATGGCAACGCTGCATAATCTTAAAATTAAAAATTTTAGAGGAATTCTAAATTTTGAACAAACATTTAAGCAAGGACTAACTTGCATTATAGGTCGAGGGGATTCGGGCAAATCAACAATTATAGATGCCATCGCTTGTGTTTTGTCGTCAAGTTGGAGTATTAATTTTTATGATAGTGATTTTTGTAACTGTCAAATAGAAAACCCAATCGAAATTGAAGCTACGTTAAAAAATATTCCTGATAAACTTTTGACCAAATTTGGAATGTATGTTAGAGGTATCAAAGATGATGGAACTATAATTGATGATATGGAAAGTGATGCGGCACACGACGCTGAACTCGCAATTTCTATTAGACTGACAGTCACAAAAGAATTAGAGCCGACATGGGAAGTTGTAAGCTATAGAGGCCAAGAACCTGTAAATATCTCCGCTTCTTACCGAGCTAAATTAAAAGCATTTACAATATCAGATTATTCTGATAGACATTTTTCTTTGAATAAAGGGAATCCATTGTATACGTTACTCAAGGGTCTTGAAAACGAGATAGATAATGAAGAAAACACAATTTTAGAAATGTTGAGAGAGGCTAAAGGAAATATAGACAGCGTAATATCCAGTAAATTTGAAAGCGTTATTAAAAAGGTAAAAGAAGAATCTTCTAACCTTGGGGTTCCAACAAATGACTTATTGGCTACTATTGATCATCGAGATATATCTATCAAAGAAAATAAGGTTTGTTTGCACGAAGAAAATATACCTTTACGTTTAAAAGGTAAAGGATCAAAAAGAATAATATCATTAGCGATTCAAATTGCTGTAGCAAATCCAAATGGAATTATCCTCATAGATGAAATTGAGCAAGGGCTTGAACCTGATAGGGTTCAACATTTAGTCAGCATATTGAAAGCGTATACAAATTTTCAAATATTTTTTACAACACATTCAAGTAATGTAATCGTTGAATTGGCAGCTTCAGACCTTTTTATTATGAGAGAAGATGAGACGAAATTTTTACCAGTACCGGAAGAATTGCAAGGGTGCATCAGGAAAAACCCAGAAGCGCTTTTCGCTAAAAAAATAATTGTTTGCGAAGGCGCTACAGAAGTGGGAATGTGTCGGGCTTTAAATGCTTATATGCAAAGTGTTGGTAAAAAAAGTTTAACGTATTGCGGTGTCAGATTAGCAGATGGCGCTGGTAGTAATATGATACAATATGCAGAAGATTTCAAAGCGCTGGGATTTGACGTTTGTTTATTTTGTGATTCGGATGTTTCAGAAATTAACGATAAGAAAAATCAATTGAACGATATTAAAGTTATTGATTGTCAAGATGGATATGCAATAGAACAACAATTATTTGCAGATTTGTCATGGGATTCTGTTGTTAAGATGGTAGATTATCGTAGGGAATTTGATGGCATTGAGAACCAAGCGATTTTTGATAGCATCTATTCTGTCTCTACTACAAAACCTGCTTACACGGAAAATTGGTATACAAATGAGTCCGATGATGTTAGGACGCAGTTTGGTAATAAGGCTAAAGATAAAGATTGGTATAAACGCATTGATCATGGAGAAAAAATCGGTGAGATCGTATTTGATGAATTCAATGTACTGGGTGATGATAAAAAGATTAAGCTGATTTTTCAAAAATTGATTGAATGGGTCGAAAAATAAAATGCCAAATTTAGAAGAGTTTCTCGCAAAAAATAAAAGTATGATTATAGCCCCCGCCGGTTATGGAAAAACGCATACTATTATAGAATGCGTAAAGCTCTGTGAAGCTGGAAAAAAGTGTTTAATTCTCACTCATACACACGCTGGAATTGCTTCTATTAAGGAAAAAATGAAGCGCGAAACGGTAGAATCTTCAAAATACTCGTTAGAAACTATTAGCAGCTTTACATTACAATTTTTGAATGCTTTCCATATTGACAAAGACTCTATTCCTAATGTGGAGAGCGGTAGTACATATTTTAATTTTGCAATTGATGCAACAATAAAAGCTCTACAGGCCAAACCTGTAAAAGAAGTTATCAAAAGCTCATATTCACGTTTAATTGTCGATGAATACCAAGATTGTACACAAAAACAACATCAACTAATATTATCATTGTCAAATATCCTATCAACTCATATATTAGGTGATCCACTGCAAGGCATATTCGGATTTAAGGGCAGCGTTTTGGTCGATATGGAATCAGATGAAGAAATGGTTGGTTTGAACCAGAACAAACAGGAATTAGATGTCCCTTGGAGATGGAATAATACTGGCGCTGAGGGATTAGGGCAATCGTTAGTAAGCATTAGGTCTTCATTATTAAATCAGGAAAAAATAGATTTAAACCATTACCGAAGTAATATAGAAGTAATTATTGTTGACGAAAATAATTATAATCTATATATGCAAACAATAAGGCAAAAAATTTATGCTTCTCAAACTCAAAGTTTATTGTTAATCCATCCCAAAACAGAAAACCCCGCTTTCCGCTTAAACATAGTTAAACAGTGTCCGCCAATTAGACTAATCGAGGCAATTGATGAAAAGATTTTTTATGAATATGCTAAACAGTTTGATGAAAAGTATGGTGAAGATTTAATTGCTTCAATTTTGTCATTGATGAGAGGTATTACATCAAACACAGAAATTAAAAAATGGTTTAAAGACGACAATACATTGATAAATAAAAAATCTGATACGGATAAAAAAGTCTCCAATGATTTATCCAAAGCAATTGATCAATTATTGCAAAATAAAACATACTATAACATCGGTATCTTAATCGAAAAGATATTAATTTTACCTAAAAACAAGTGCTACAGAAAAGAACTTTTATTTAATATCCATGAATCTTTACGTTCTTCTCATTTAACAGGCGATACGGTTTATGAATCTATGAAAAAAAATAGAGATGTTGTCAGAAGACAAGGAAGAAATGTTATCGGTAAATGTATTGGCACTACTCTCTTAACAAAAGGCTTGGAATTCGACACGGTAATAGTGCTTAATGCTCATCAATTCAAAGACCCTAAACATTTGTATGTCGCATTAACAAGAGCGAGTAGAAAACTTATTATAATAACCGCAAATCCTGTTTTAAGCCCGTATAATTAATGGAGAAGTTTTGCAGCGAAAGCAACCCACTCACAGTAGTGACATTTTTCTCCAAAGTACCTTTTTAATTGCAATTTTTGCCTATTTAGGGGTGTCATTGATTTCCCCACACATTTACTGTTCTTGCATTATAAAGTGTCACTTTACATTTAAACTTCTTCTCAATGTTTGTTATATGCCTTAAGTCATCGTTATCATACACTCCAATATAAACACTCCATAATTTGTTTTTAATCTTTTTACCCATTTTTGCCGCAATATTAATTGCTTCAATTATGTGAGTATCATACTCACCAAAGTTAAAACCAAATGTTATCAGAGAACCTTGTATATCACACAATTGATCATAGCAAAAAGACAAGTATTTATTGTGCATTATTTGTGTCAATTTCTCTTTTCCATTACCTGCTGTGACAAAAATTGGATACTCTTTTTTACTTATTCTTTCATTTATTTTTTGAAGTAAGTTGCGTTCAGAATCGTACTCTACCTTTACAATATTAACACCGGTATCAAAAATTGGCAATGCTCCGTGCAGATAGTGAATTGTCTGTTCATCTTTATATCTACCCCATCTAAGTTCAAAATTTTTTAAATCATCTGATTCAGTATAATGCTCATCATCTAATTCTGTTTTAAGATCTCTTCTGCCAAAACCGTCTATTGCATTTTGCGCTTTGTTTCTCATAAGTACCCAGTAAAGTAAAAGGTCATAGTTTGTTGAGAAAACTAAACCCTCATTGCTCAAATATTCCTGTAAAAAATTCATACAGGCAATACTTTTATCTTCATGGATTTTAAAAACGTGTTCAGGGTGGAGTTCTTTTATGGCATCAATTAAACTACTTTTTAAAGTTTCACTTGCTGCCTTAATCTGTGGAATTAATGTCTTACCATCACTAAAAATTTCTGCTATTTCACAGAAGTTATCAAGCTGTTGCATTATTAGTTCAAAATTTTTAGTGTTTAGTTTTTCAAATAAGTTATTTATTAAAGGGTCGCCAGTTTTCTCTATGAAGTTACTTAAAGATTTATAAGAGAATATTTTGCTATCATACGCCACGCTAAAACCATTTCCAAATAGCAAATGTTTTTTCCGATTTTTATTTTTTAGTTTATCAATTACTTCTTGATAAGTCGGTAGTTTTTCTATTTCCATATCGCGTAGTCTCTTTTTAATGATGACTAAGTTCAGTAATTTGTTTCATTTTTTGTTATCTTATTGACGGTTTGACGGTTAACTCTATAAGTTATGCTATAGGCCACATCACCTCGCTTATTTCTGAATATAAATCTTTAGATTGTATTTTCCAAAGAGAGCATCAACTTTTCAGGTTTTGATACTGCAAACGGCAAGTCTTATATTGAAGCAGTAGGTAAAATGTATTCTTCGGTCTGGATTTTTATATATAGCGAAGATAAATAATTTTACAATAAATATGAGGGAGTGTTGCAAAAGAGTTGTAATAGTATTTCGGAGCATCGAAAAAACTTATTGAGATTTTGTCTTCACAAATGGTTTATACGGAGATATGTTATGAGTAATCTTTTTATAATTGGTAATGGATTTGATTTAGCGCATAGACTGAAAACGAGCTATAGCCATTTTCGTGAATATCTAGTTCAAATGGAAAAGGAAGAATGCGCAAAAGTAGGAGAGGTTTCAATTTCTGAGGATTGTAATCTCTTAAAAGATAATAATATCAAATATCATTTTGACAGCATTGTTATTCCGACAATGATGAACGCTTTATCCGAGATCGTCAACCTATCGCAGTTAAAGGATTATTCTACTGGAATGAATCTGTTGGAGCAACTTGATGAAATAGAACAATTTACTAACGATGCAGACAAAATTGTGCAATGGATAAAACATGGCTCTGGTCAATACTACGTAAGAGAGGGCAATGAATCTCAAGCCATCAAACGGTTCATTGCGATGCTTGAGCCTAAAACGGGTATGATTAGCCACAACACAAACCTTAATAACGATTTAGCTTTTTGGCAAACAATGGAAAGCGAATTTAACGATACAGCAGTGAAAATTTTCAAAAATGGTATTGGTGCAGATGAAACGCCTTTTTGGTTAACCTTGCGTTTTTTTATAAAAATGATAGATGCTGTTGAAGGAGAAAACTGGCAAGACCTTGAAACGTCTATGGGTACTTATAACTTTGAAATGATTTTTGGCTTATTTAAAGAATTGAAATCTAATGATGTATATGAGACTTGTGTTGAGAACTTTTTTACCCTTTTATATTACAATGTTTTTGTGCTGTTTAATTCATGGGTTCTCTTTACTGAAATAGCTTTTGAGCAACCGGTAGTTAACGATGACATTCTTTCATCCCTGCGTCCCCATATCAAAAAGCAGCAAAACGGCGTTGAATTATCATTTATGATGCCAAAAGGCAATTTGGAGTACACGTGCGATCAAGTGACTTGCGATAGGCATCCTATGGCAAAAGAGCAGTTATTACAAATCTTCGATCGTGCTGAATCAAACTATTTTTTTACATTTAATTACACACAAACGCTTGAACGTATTTATGGTGTTTCCGAAAGCGATATTTGCCATATCCACGGGGTATCTCAGGGTACAAAAAATTTAAATGATTTAGCATCAGAGGATTTGATATTTGGTCATGGGCGTGAATCTTTCGATACAAATGTTACAAATATTGTTAGCACAGCTTATAATATAACTAAAAAGCCTGTCAATCAGTGCATTGAAAATAATCGTTTGTTCTTTGAAAAATTGGAAGGTGTTAATAATATTTATTCATACGGTTTTTCGTTTGGTGATGTAGATATGCCATATATAAAAAAAATTTGTCAAAGCATACGTAACACAACAGGTGTTACATGGCATTTTAATGACTTTAGAATTGAAGAACATCGGGCATTGTATGAAGACAAAATACGCAAAATTGGATTCAATGGTAAATTCGACAAATTTCATATCGACTGAATGAAAAAACGTTGTGGATAGTATAAAAAACTTGCAGAGAAAAAAACAAGTTAGATAAATCAGAACTTAAAAAAATGTGTAACAGGCAAACACGCAAAAATTATACTTATGAACTAAACTGATCTCAAAAGCAAGACTGTGTAAAAAAATGTGTACGGGGGCCATAAATTATTGTTATAGTGATTTCTAAGTGACTTGCCTAATTTGTACAAGTTTTCAAATTGTTGTATCTAATTGAGTATTAATGCGTTGCCTCAGTACCTCTGCTCATGGAATGAATTATTTTTAATAACTATGACCCTTGCGTCTCTGTAGTCACACATTCGTAACTGTTAACTGTGATTATGAAAACGCATGATTTATCACCTCTGTCGGCGGGTAAAATTAACCCGTGCGCAGCTATAATCAAGTAAATAAAGATGAAAAAGAAAAAAAATAAGTTTTTGAAAATATTATTAGTTTTGTTCATAGTGG
>WQYB01000061.1 GCA_009781475.1 Treponema sp. | reverse complement strand
TTAATTATAATTTTTTGTATCCGTAAAGCTGATGAATGGCAGCGGGCTATTGTACTGCGTTTTGGAAAGTTTTTAAAAGTAAAAGGTCCCGGTTTGTTTTTCCTTTTACCAATTGCAGACCGTGTTGCGCAAACTGTTGATATTCGTATAAGGGTGTCAGATTTTTCCGCGCAAAAAACTCTGACAGGCGATTCTGTAACAGTTGATGTTGACGCAATTTGTTTCTGGCTTGTCTGGGATCCGCAAAAAGCTGTTTTGGAAGTAGAAAATTATCCTGATGCAGTTGTTTATTCTTCAAAGACCGCACTTCGAAACTCTGTTTCCAGCCACGATCTTTCAACCTTCCTTGAACGCAGTGATATTATCCAAAAACAAATTCAATCGGAAGTTGATAAAAAAACAACCGAATGGGGAATAACAGTTTTACATATTGAATTTACAGATATTCAAATCCCCGAAGCATTGCAAGATTCGCTTTCCCGTGTTGCTCAGGCAGAACGTGAAAAGAAAGGACGCATTCTGCTTGCAGAAGCAGAAATCGAAATCGCGCGAAAGCTTGAAGAAGCGGCAAATGTTTATATGCGTAACGAACCTGCGCTTAAACTAAAAATTCTTTCCATATTAAACGAAGGATTAAAAGCAGGAAACTCAATGATGCTTGTTCCAAACTCAATTGCAGAAGAACTTGAAACAAAAGATATTTTTGGACTAAAGGCATTAAACGAAATAAAAAAAATGAACAAAGAAGATAAAAAACAGGAGGAAGGTAAATCATGACAGTAGTAAAAGCGGTAAATGTAGTAAAGGACTACGGTTTAAACGGACAGACAGTACATGCCTTGCGCGGTGTAAACCTGGATTTTCAGGGCGGAGAGTTTTCCGCTATTGCAGGTCCTTCGGGAAGCGGTAAATCAACATTTTTACATCTCGCAGGATGTCTTGATACGATTACATCGGGTGAAATTTTTATTGGGGATTCAAGTACGGCTAATATGACTCGGGATCAGCTCGCTCTTTTACGCCGTCATAACATCGGTTTTATTTTTCAGGCGTACAATTTAATTCCCGTGTTATCTGTCGAGGAAAATGTTTCATTCCCTCTTACATTGATGGGTGTTGATAAAAAAGAAATAAAAGAAAGAACCGCCAAAGTTTTAAATGATGTAGGTTTAGACGATATGGCAAAACGCCGTCCTAAAGAAATGTCAGGCGGTCAGCAGCAACGTGTCGCTATCGCGAGAGCTCTTGTAAAAAAACCCGCTTTAATTTTGGCAGACGAACCTACCGCTAACCTTGATTCAAAAATAGGGCGGGAAATACTGGAGCTTATGCTGGCTTTAAATAAATCGGAAGGAACAACTTTTATTTTTTCTACGCACGATCAAATGGTTATGGATTATGCCCGCCGCCTTGTGCGTATTCGTGACGGACAGATTGAGTCCGACGAATTAAAGGGGTAGGGGTATCGTATGAATATAATGGGTATATGGGAGTTAAAAAAACTGGCGCTTCGCAATTTAGCGCGGCACAAAGTTAAAACTATTCTAACTTCGCTTGCGATCATGGTAAGCGTAGCTGTTTATATTTTTCTTACAAGCTGGCTTGGCGGTATGGCGATTGAATCCCGAAGAAATATCGTAAATTTTGAGATCGGTGCTGCAAAACTTATGACTAATCTGTACTATGACAAATTAGACGAAATGCCAAGTTACGAAAATTTTAAGGATTGGGAAGTTTACAAGTTGGCTCTTTCCCGTGAAGGTTATGTAAGCGCTCCTCGTTTTACATTTACAGGCACGCTTTTTTCAAAATCCGGTTCTGCGCCGGTAATTTTCTACGGAGTTGATCCTGCTGCCGAAGAAGAAGTTTTAAGATATGTGCCTTATGTTGATTTCGGACGTTACGTGCAAAACGGTAAGTTTGAAATTGCACTTGGAACAATTGCAGCAGAAAAGTTAAAGATCGGAATACCAACACGTATTCTGCGGCTGGAATTGGAAGAGTTTATCGAATCTGTTACGTTAAATACACAGGATGGTGATTTTATCCGTTCGCTTTATGATGAAGCTCCTGTATCAAATGATTTATTTACAGTAGAAGAAAAAATAACAGAAGGAAATGAACGTTTAATATTAAAAAGATACGCTTCCCAAGGCGATCTTGACAGATTATGGGAAATGACAATCGCGTCAGGAAGAAATAATGTGCGAATAAACGCGATGATTGATATTAAAGCGGTTCCGCAAATGATCAGAGCAGAAAATTGGGAAGGAGAATTATTGCCTTCGTTAAGTGACGAAGATAAATTGCTTGTTCAATCGGTGTATGAATATGATGAATATATAAGAACATACCTTTTATTTGAAACTGATGAAGAACTGCTTTCAAAGGTATTGGATGCGATGATTCGTATTGGTTATTCAAGAGCGGTAAATCAGGTTAACCAGCTTTTGGATGCAGTAGTTGTAGGTGTAATAAACTCACCTGCTCCTTTGCCAAACGGAAATACAGCTTATATTCCGCTTGATGTATTACAAGACGACGCGGGTATGGCTTTAGAAGGAGCGATAACAGATTTAATTATAAGAGAAAAAGGCAAACCGGATTCTAAACTTCCCGGGAAAAGCGAAAGTTCAGCTGAAATTACCGCTGCTCTTAAAAGAGGTTTGGAATCAATGGGGTTAACACTGCCTGATGATCTTGGCGTATATACATGGCAGGATCAAATGAAAGATTACCTCGGTTATGAAGCATTGCAAACAGGCGCTCCGCAGGTTTTATCTTTTTTATTACTTTTACTTTCATTCCTGGGAATTTCTAATACTATTTTGTTAGCAGTGTTGGAACGTACCAAGGAAATTGGAATGATGCGCGCGTTAGGCATGACAGACAAACAAATGATTATGACATACATGCTTGAAGCCGGTTTTTTAGGATTTATCGGTTCAGTTTGCGGAATTATTCTTGGATGTATTATTAATTATCCGATGGTAGAAACCGGATGGGATTTTAGTCAAATGGGTGATTTATTAAGCGGAGGAATAGGTTTTAGAACAACTGCTGTTTTCCGCAGTTCATGGAATATTCCGGTGATAATTGGTTCAGGAGTAGTTGCAACTATCTTAGCATCCTGTATGGCGTTTTTCCCGACAAAAAAAGCTGTGAAAAAGCCGATAACAGACAGCCTTAGATTTGAATGATACATGGAGGAAATTATGACGAATAACAAAAAAGGCGGCACTGCCGCATTGATAAAAATCGCATACCGAAATATTTGGCGTAACAAAAGACGCACTTTATTTTGTTTTTCCGCGGTAGGAATTGCAGTGTTATTTATTGTTGTTTATTCATCCATGATAGAAGGGATGATTAAAAGCATAAATGATACAGTGCAAATTTATGAACTTGGACACATTAAAGCTGTTTCTTCGCAGTACGAAGCGGAAATTGAATTTATGCCTGTTCAATATCCTTTGGCAGACGGAAAAAGCTGGAAAGAAATAGCGCAGGATATTTATAAAATTCCGGGTGTTAATGCCGTACTTCCGCGGATAACTACAATGGCGACATTACAGGAAAGTACGATTAAACATGCCGTATTGTGGGGTTTGGATATTGAAAGGGAAACAGCGGTTAATAATTTTAACATGACTAACCGAAGTGACGGTTTACAGGAAGGACGCTGGCCTTCAGATGCAAACGAATGTGTAATTGGAAGTGTGTTTGCTCAAAAGGCGGGTTTATCAATAGGTGATCGTGTTCCGCTTAAAACAATTTCTTCTAATTTTTCAGAAAGATTCTGGAGCCCTGTAATTACCGGTATATTTCATTTTGATTACATCAAGATAGACGAACAATATATCATTGTAGATATCGAGAGGCTCCAGAGGCTTTTGGTTTTGGATGAAGCAACGCAATCACTTGTAATTTTTACAGATGATGAAAAACAAAGCAGAAACATCGCGGCAGCTGTAAAGAATCTATTGGGAGAGAAAAGTGTTGTTACAGACTGGCGTGACAACTACTGGGTTGCGATAATGGAAGTTGCAAGTTTTGCGTATGTAATTGTTTTTTTGGTATTTATTATTGTAGCAAGTTTCCTGATTATAAATACAGTTGTAATGATCATTCATGAACGTATTAAAGAAATCGGCATGATGGGTTGTCTTGGTATGACTCGCGGCGAGATTGTAAAAGTATTTTTCTTTGAGTCAATTTTTATGGCGGCAATTGGAGCGCTTGCGGGAGCTGTAATAGGCGGAATCTTTGCGGCTATTGGATCGATTTATCCGCTGCGTATCGGAGACCTTTACGGAAACACATTCAGCGATATGCCTATGAGCAATGTAATTTTCTTTCAGTTCAGTCCTTTTATACTTATAAGAGGATGGCTTATGGGTGTTGTAGTAGCATCGCTTTTTACATTGATACCGTCGCTTAAAAGCGCATTTGTAGAGCCTGTAGAGGCATTACGCAGATAATTTGAAATATTTTTGGAGGTGTATTATGAATAAGAAGTTTTTTGTGATTGTTTTAATGATAATGAGTGCAGGTTTTGTTTTTTCGCAGACACCTACTGCCGCCGAACTTTTGCGTATGATAGATAATAACGAAGTTTATTCTACCATTGAATACGAAGGCGATATTATTATCGAACATTCGGGAAGGCGGTTTGTAAAAACAATGAAAGCGTGGGCAAGGGGAAATACGCACAGCTTTATCGAATTTACAAACCCAGAAGATAGGGGAACCAGGTATCTTAGAAGAGACGGAAGATTAATGGTTTACTCTCCTGATAACGAAGGGGTAATGCTTATATCAGGTCACATGCTCAGGGAATCCATGATGGGTTCTGACATGTCTTACGAAGACACACTGGATAATGAATCTTTATCCAGCCGTTATACTCCGGTTCTTTTAGGCTCTGAAGTTTTAAGAGGACGTGATGCGTGGGTGCTTGAATTAACCGCTATAAGGCGCACAGAAAGTTATCCCAAAAGAAAACTTTGGATCGACAAACAACACGGCGATGTTTTGCGTTACGAACTTTTCGCTCTTTCCGGCGCGATGTTAAAAGAATACAACCTGTTAAGAGTAGAAGTTATTAACGGGCGGCGCTTTCCTGTAGAAGGGGAGATGCGAGATCTATTACGCAGGGATTCAAGAACGGTTTTTGTTATGCGAAACGTAGTGCTTGATAGACCCATAGCGGATTCTGTTTTCAGCATGAGAAACCTGGAACGTTAAGAAAAAGAGTTTCACACGGAGGCACAAAGACACGGAGTTTTAATTCGTAAGCTTCTCCGTGATCCCCGTGCCTCTGTGTCTCCGTGTGATTTTTTAGGAGATAATTTATATGAAAAAAAGTATTACGTTATTTATAATTATTTTTATTATGATTAGCGGTGTTTCGGCGCAGATAACTTTTTCCGGTATTTTGGATTCAACCGTTTCCATGAATATCGGAGCAGAAGATTCACCTGCGTTTTCATGCGGCATCGAAGAATTTGCAAATATACGTTTTCAAGCAAGGATTCAAGATAAAGCTACAGTATTCGGAGCGGTAAATTTAATTGCCGCTTCGGGAAATAATGCGCTTGCGATGGCAGGAATGGGAATAGGTTTTTTTAATGAAAATTTTGCTTCTGTTATCGAACTGGAACGTCTTTACTTTCGTTTAAGAGGCGAACATGTTGATATAGACGGCGGACTTTTTCGCCTGCCTTTTGGTTATGGACAAGTATGGGGTCCTTCTGATTTTTTAAATCCGAAAAATCCTTTAAAGCCGGACGCACGTCCCCGTGCAATTCTTGGAACAGCTCTTATCTGGTATCCGGCTGACGAATTAAAATTACTTGCGTTTTACAGTGCACCGCGAGATCCTTTTTCCAATGAAGGGGAGGGTTCTTTTATTGGTTTTTCACTGGATAAACATTGGGTATTGGCAAGTATTCAAGGACTTTATTCATTTGAAACCCCCTATGATAATTTTAAACTTGGAGTACATCGTATTGGATTTTCTTTAAAGGCAGATATAATAGTTGGTTTAGTAATAGATGCTCTGTATACATATAACCACGAAGCAGGTTTTACTGCCGACGGACTTTCTTTTAGTATCGGATTTGACAGTTCCTTTTTTGACGGAGATATGATTTTTCTTATTGAATACCTTTACAACGGTAAAACATCATCTACTGCTGAAGGGTTTGGCGGTAATTTTTCAAACAATCATTATTTGTATACAGGTCTTACATGGATTTTTAACAGTTTTACAAATATGAATATAGCGTTGATTTCCAGTTTTGATGATATTTCATTTACGCCGATTGTAAGTCTAAACCACGATCTTTTCCAGGGAGCGGCTTTGACTGTTTCAGTACAAGTTCCATTTGATTTAGATACATTTTATGGTGTTAATTTAAGTACAAAGCTAAGATTAAGATTTTAGGATTGTTTTACCACAAACCACACGAAAACGCGTCTGCGACACGAACACGAAAACTTACTTCGCTATTTTTCTTCTTTCGTGATGGTTAGTGTGGTTCGTGGTTAATTAACTCTTTTTTCTATATACTAATTATATTCACGAGTATATAATACTCTCATGAAAGTAGAAAAGAAAATTTGCGGGTATCTTCCTAACGGCAAAAAAATTAAGTTATATACCCTTAAAGCGGGTGACTTAAAATTTTCGATAACCAATATCGGCGCGGCATGGACAAGTTTAATTGTTCCTTCACATAGTGGTAAAGATGATGTTCTGCTTGGATATTCAAGTATGGATGGTTTTATAAACAATGTACCTTATTTTGGAGTGACAGTAGGACGTTTTGCAAATCGTATAAAAAACGCTTCGTTTGATTTAAACGGTAAAACATATAATCTGGAAGCGAATGACGGCAAAAATTCTTTACATTCAGGGAGTATGGGTTTTGCAAAACGCCATTGGAAATCCGAAGCCTATGAAGAAAACGAAGGAGTTTTCGTCCGTTTTGAACTTGATAGCCCGGACGGTGATTGCGGCTTTCCGGGAAACATGAAAGCTGTTGTCAGTTACGGTCTTACAAAATCAAATGAAATAATTGCCGATTACCGCGCAAAAACAGACAAACCGTGTCCTGTAAATTTTACCAATCATGCTTATTTTAATCTTGAAGGAGAAGGGAAGGGTAGTGTTCTCTCTCACGAATTTCTGCTTCATTGCTCGTCTTATGTAGAAGTTGACAAACACTGTATTCCTACTGGAAAAATACAACCGGTACAAGGAACTTATTTTGATTTAAAAAAACGCAGAAAAATAAATAAAGATTATGATCATTGTTTTGTCGTAGACGGAGAAAGCGAAAAACTTCGCCCGTGTGCAGAAGTTTACGAACCAAAGACAGGCAGATTTATGAAAATCTTTACCACTCAACCCGGTGTGCAATTTTATACAGGTAATCATCTTGATCTACCAGGTAAAAGCGGCAGCCGTTATACGAAACATTCCGGTTTCTGTCTTGAAACACAGCATTTCCCGGATACACCCAATCATGATAATTTTCCGTCATGTATTACTATCCCGGGTAAAGATTATCACCAAAAGGCTGTATTTGCGTTTAGTTTTTAAAGGTTCCTTAATTTAAATCCGCTTTTTGTGATAACTTTTCCCATTTCAATTTTAATCTTACAAGACTTGCGTCTACAGTACCTTTTGTAGTACCTAGTACTTCAGCTATTTGCCTGTTTGTCGCTGCTGTTCGGAAAAAATTTATTCTCTCCCGCATTCGTTCCAGCGTAAACCTTGCCTTTTGCAGTCTTTTATTTAAATTATTATAAGCTGTAACGTTATCTTTAATAAGTAAAAGTCTTTTTTCATATATTATACATCTGTAAAATTGCCGGTAAATTCTTTCTTTCATGTAATAAATATTATCATCTTTTATCTGTCTTATTTTGCGTATTTTTTCCAGCATATATTTTAATTCGTCTGTTTCCATTCTAAGCAACGGAGCGATTTTTTCTGCGAAATCATCTGATACATAATAATAACATTTTAGGATAAGCGCTAATATCCGCCTTGTATTTTTTTTTCCGTTATCAGTAATTAGTTTTAAAAACGCATCATTTTCTTTTATATTATAGGAAGGAGATTCTTCATGAGTATACATGTCTGGTACTCTTGCGCTCCATGCGCAGTATTCAGTTACATAATTAACCGTCGTTTTTACATGATATTCCTTTGCGGAAATAAAAATAAATTTTGCAAAAAAAGCCTCAAAGGAAGATCCGGTTTCGTTATACGAATCTATAGATAATTTTAAGCGAGGATAAAACCATGAAATAAAATCTTCATATTCATTGCGGTCCCAGTGATTAAGACAGGTTTTTTCCTGGTTGTAAATAAGATAATTATAAATTAAACCTTCAAAATCAATTCGTTTTAATTTTCCCTTACAGTACTCAAAAAATAAATCGTTTAATGCCTGTTTCATGACGAAAATATAATGCATATTTTTCCATTCAGCATAAAAATCATTTTATTAATGAGAATGATAATTTCGAAAATTAAAAATTTATTGAACGAAAACGGAAGAAAATGATTCTAACATTATTTGTTTTACAGTTGAAATATCACCTTTCATTGCGAGCCCGGAAGCGTTTTTGTGGCCTCCTCCGCCGTAAGAGGCTGCAATTAGCGATACATCAATATTATCTAACGACCTCAAACTCACAGTACAATTGTCATCACACTCCTGGCGGATTATTACTGTAGCTTCTGCTCCTTCGATTGAAAGCAGCATTTGATTTAAACTGTCGGAGTCTCTGCCTTCAAAACCGAATTTTTTAAATTCATCCAGCGTTTCATAACTTATTAAAAGTTTTCCGTTAAAGTGCGATTCAACTCTTGATAAAATATTTCCAAGCAGGATTCTTGAATTAAGGCTTTTACCGCCGTTAATAATATTAAAAATACTTTTAGGACCTGCTCCATGCCGGATTATTTCGGCGGCAGCTTCAAACACGGCATAATTTTTTTCAGTTAAATGACGGAAAAACCCGGTATCTGTGCAAAGGCCAAAAAGAAGTAATGTCGCTTCTTCCTTTGTTAATTCAAGAGCGAGCGCTTTAACAAGTTTATAAATTAAAAGCGTGCATGAAGGGGATGCGGCATCTACAAAAACCGGAGCTTGCGGTGTTGACGGCGGATGTTTAACAGCAGCATGATGGTCGATTATAGCGATGGGAAACTTGTCAAGAAAATCTTCGATTTCGCCGGTTCTGTCTTTACCGGAACAATCTACAATTATTACTTTTGTTTCCGGTGTGCAAAAATCCTGCATTTGAGGAATTGATAAAAATTGATTGTAATAATTTTTTAACTCTGTTCGTTTAAAAGGACCTGCAGAGCAAACTTGCGCACTTTTACCCAGGCGCAAAAGAATACTGCGTAAGGCAAGCTGACACCCTACGCAGTCTCCGTCAGGTTCCTTATGCCCTGCGATTAAAAAGACGGAACCTTCGTTAATAAATTGTACAAGATCATTAAGAATTGGATCTAAATCGATTGATTTGCATGAATTCATTAATATTGAATATTGAATGAATCCTTATCTTCAAATAATCTGCTTACGTCCGTTCCTTGCGGAATGCTGCCCCATGACTGATGTGCTCTGGATCGGTGTAAATACAATCTTACATGGCTAAATTCACCGTCTACGTAAAAAATTGACATTGTAGGCCAGTCTAATCCCGGTTGTAATAATACTTTTTCAGCTCTTCCGGCTGATTCATAAAACCATTCGTTTGGAATGCCGATTATACCAAGGGTTCTTCCGCTATTTCTGTATTGAATTACATAACCATCTGTGGTTGTATAAATTCTTTCTATTTGCAGATTGATATAGTACAACCTGGAATTTCCATCGTTATTGCTTTGGGCAAAAACAGGCATAATTATCGCTAAAAGAAACAATACAATAAGAATCTTTTTCATATGACCTCCAGAATTTAAATATTAGTCGATAATCTCCAAAAATTCAAGTGTTTTTTCGATATATCAACATTGAAAACATCTTATTTCCCGTCTGTTTTCTTCTTTTAACTGAGGTATTTTTTTATAACATTCAATAGATGCCTTGATACAGCGCGGCGCAAATGGGCAGCCGCTTTCAGGGTTTGCAGGGTCAGTTACCTTGCCGGGGATAGCAAGAAGCCGCTCTTTTGAATAATGGCTTCCAAAACTTGGAGAAGCGGCAAGTAAAGCCGTTGTATATGGATGGTGCGGATTTTCAGTAATATCGGCTGCACTTGCCATTTCCATTGTAAGACCGCCGTACATTACCATGATACGATCTGAGATTTCAGCAACAAGGTCAATATCGTGGCTTATAAAAATAATTGATAAATTCCGGTTTTGCCGCAGAGTTTTTAATAATTCCACAATTTGTTTTTGAATTGTAAGATCGAGAGCAGTCGTAGGTTCGTCCGCTATTAAAAGTTCACATCCTTGTGCCAGCGCCAAAGCAATGCCTATCCTCTGAAGCTGTCCGCCGGAAAACTGATGCGGAAAATTAATTAGTCTTTCCGTTCCATTATCCAGTCCTGTTTCCGCAAGCAGCTGAACCGCTCGTTTTGCAGATTCTTCTTTTGTTATACCGGGTTCGGAATTCCTGAATGTTTCAAAAAATACACTGCCCATGTTCTGAAGCGGGTCGTAAGACCTTCCCGGTTCCTGGAAAATCATGCCGATTTTTTTTCCTCTATATTCCCGCAGCGAATTAATATCAAGTCCTTGTAATTCATTTCCTTCGTACCTGATAGAGCCTAACATGTTTGCGTTTCTGGGCAATAATCCGGGAATTGCCAGTGTACTTACGCTTTTCCCCGAACCGCTTTCGCCTACTATACCAAGTGTTTCTCCTTTTTGCAGATTAAATGAAAGCCCGCGAACAGCCTGAATTTTTATTTTTTCACTGCCCCTAAGAATAGTAAAATCAACTTTTAAATCATTAATTTCCAATAAATATTTGCTGTTTCCCGTTATTGGAGATTGTTCGGATGCAGTTTTATTCTGAATTATCTCTTTTCCCTCCGTGCCCCTGCGTGATTTAAACAATTTCTTCTTTGTAAAAACTGTGTGGTAGGGATCAAAAAAGTCTCTTAACGCATCTCCGATAAAATTAAATCCGAGTGTTACTCCTAATAAAAACCAAATTGGAATTAACAGCCAGGGAAATGATCGCAAGTTTGTTAATGTTGATAAATCACGCCTGATTAATGAACCCCAGCTTACTGCCGGATCTGTTATACCAAGTCCAAGATATGAAAGAACGGTTTCTGTCATTATATAACCTGGTATACTTAATGTTACGCTGACTATTAAAAGACTTGCTATCTGCGGAATAATATGTTTAAAAATAATTATAACAGATGGAATCATTTCAAGTTTAGCGTTTAAAATAAACTCCTCACGTTTAATTGAATGTACCATTCCGCGGATAACACGCGAAAACCCGGGCCATCCTACAAGAGAAAGTATTAATGTGATCATCATATAGGTTTGAGCCGGGTCCATGTTAGGCGCTAAAAGGGATCGCAGGAATAAAATTAAATATAAACCGGGGATTAACATTAAAAACTCTGCGGTTCTCATAATTGACCAGTCTGTAAAACCGCCGAAAAAACCTGAAAAACCTCCTGCAAGGCACGCAAGGGTTATAGAAATAAAAGCAGCAACAAAACCAATTGTAAGCGAAACGCGCGAGCCGTGTACTATACGGGAGAAAAGACATCTGCCAAGATTATCTGCTCCCATCAGAAAAACAGGGATGTCACTTTGACCTGTTGTAAAAAAATGCCTGTCTGCGGGAATTAATCCCCAAAGTTTATACGGTTCTCCTTTACCGAAAAACTGAATAGGTGAATAATGATCACGAACCCTTGCATAAGTCCATGAAATTGTATTTGTTACGCGAAATTCCTGCGCTTGAAGTTTTCCCTGATGTAAGCGTATATTAGGAGGATGATAACTTTTATCTGCAAATGAAGTGTTTTGTGAATACGGCGCAAAAAACTCAGCGAAGATCATAAAAATGTAAAGTATAAAAAGGCAGATAAATGAAATTATGACTAAAGGGCGTTTTTTTATATAAATAAAAAATTTTTTCATGGTTATTCCTTACCGTACCTGATACGGGGATCTACAAGAGCGAGAATAATGTCAGCTAATGCCATTCCAACCAATACCAAAAAAGAAACTATCATTATATTAACCAAAACAAGATTAATATCCTGCTGTATTATTGCTTCGTACATGAGTCTGCCGATACCGGGGTATGCAAAAATTATTTCCATAATAAGTGAACCTGTAAAAAGACTTGCAAGCATATTTGCGCTGCTTGTTATGTAAGGGTTTAATGTATTACGGAAAGCATGATTGAAATAAATACGCCATTCGGCGATCCCGCGGGAACGCAAAGATGTTATATAGGGCTGTCCTAGCTGATCGAGCATGGTTGCGCGTATCATTCTGAGAGTACTGCCGATACCGTTTAAAAAAGCTGCAAAAAGCGGAAGAAAGATATGATGAGCATAAGAAAAAATAAAATTTACAGGTGAGTGTGAAAAAGGAAATGAAGGATATCCTGTAACAGGAAAGAGCCCGGAAGTAAATGCAAAGAGCTGAAAAAGTAAAAGTAATAAAAGACCCGGAAAGGCATGGAAAACAAGAGCAAAAAATGTGACAGCATAGTCTGCTCTTGTTCCGGCTTTGGTAGAAAAATAAACACCTAATACAAAAGAAAAGAGGGTGATAAATATTAAAGATATTAAATTAATAGAAAGAGAATTCCAGATTCTGGACGAAATTAAAAATGATACAGGAGCTCTGGAAATCAAACTTACGCCAAGATCGCCGTGTATAATAACGCGGTTCAGCCATTTAAAGTATTGGATATAAAAAGGCTGATCTAATCCAAGATCGGCGCGCATTTGAGAGAGTTGCTGTGAACTCATTAATGACATATTAGCGCTGGCGCTGCCGTGTCCTTCGCTGAAAAGATGCTGAATCATTATTTGATCAACGATGTCACCGGGAGCAAGAGCCATCAAGCCAAAAACAGCAAATCCTAAAATAAAAAGAATTATAAACATTGTTATAAGCCTGTTAACAATATAGGAAAGGAGAGGGAAGCGGCGTTTAAATAAATGGAAAGGTTTTAACACAGTATTTACAGCCGGTTTTAAGTATGCTTTTATATTTTCAAAGATATTTTTGAGCATTTGCCCTCCCCCTGACTAATTTTAGATGTTAGCGGGGGATAAAGTCAAGAATTATTATTAATAATTTAATTGATTGTTTTTAAAATGAAAAGTTTTTGTTCGCCAAATTCCTTTGATACAATAAATCCGCTGTCACGGGGTCTTTGCGGTTTTACATCAATCTTGTGAGTAATTTTTCCGGGTTTGCCGTTCATAATGTAAACTGTATCGGATAATATAAGCGCTTCTTCAACATCATGAGTTATAAAAATGGTAGAAATTTTCATTTGCTCTGTAATTCCGGCATACCATGTGTGTATTTTTCGGCGGGTTATCGCATCAAGCGAGGAAAACGGCTCGTCTAATAGAATTACATTATTTGAGGAAAGACAAGTCCGAAGAAGCGCGGCTCTCTGGCGCATTCCGCCTGATAATTCATTTGGGTATTTTTTTTTGTAACCGGAAAGCCCAAACATTGGAAAATATTCAGATGCTTTTTGCCTTGCGGTATTTTTCTTTTCCCCGGTTATTAAGAGAGGAAGTATCACATTATCCAAAACAGTACGGTATTCAAGCAGCAAATCTTTTTGAAGCATGTAACTGACTTTGCCGCTTAAACCCGTAATGTCTTTATTGTTTAAAAATACTTTACCGTTATCAGGTTTATCAACGCCGGAAAGAACATTAAACAAAGTAGTTTTACCAACACCTGAATGTCCCACAAGCGAAATAAAACCGCCTTCGTTTAGTTCCAGATTAATGTCTTGGACAACAGCCTCGCCATTGTAGTTCTTTGTGATATTTTCACAATTAAATATTATTCTCATTTATTTCCTTTTTTTTTACCACGAACCACACGAACCATCACGAAAATTAAAAGATTTCAAATAACGATTTCGTGTTCGTGCCATAGGCACGATTTTGTGTGGTTTGTGGTTAAATAATAATTTTTATTCAAGGCAAATATTCATTTGTAAAGCCGCCTTGTCCGATGTTTGTTTCCAAAAGTCCCTGCTCGTACATCCATGTAAAAAAATTACCCCATCTTTGCGGATCAATTTCTCCCCAGCGCCTTGAGTCTGCCTTGTATTGTGATTGTAAATAAACCTGGCTTTGAATTACAAGCTGCCTGTCAAGTTCCGGTGCGTGTTTTAAAAGAATTTCTGCAGCTTCCAGCGGATTTTCTATAGCATAATAATAACCCCTGCTTACTGCCGATAAAAATTTTCTTGTTGTTTCAGGATTGGATGCTGCCCAATTTGTATTTGTTAGTAATATAGGAGTATAATAATCCAGTGTATTGTCGGTTTTTCCTATATCGATATAATTAAAATCAAATCCGCCGATTTCTGCTGCGATTCCGTCCCAGGCGTAATAAATCCAGATTGCATCAACATCGGTTTTTAAAGCAGAAAAAACATCAGTTGCAAAATTCGGAATCATTCTTATGGAATCAAAATTGCCTCCGTCATTTTCTACGATGTGCCGTATAATAGCAGTTACAATCGGCATATCCCATGTCGCATAACGCTTGCCGCCAAGGTCTGCAGGTCTTTCAATGCCAATTTCTTTTAACGACATAATTCCCGATGTATTATGGCTGATAATTGCCGCAACCGCTGTTACAGGAAGCGCATCACGTTCTTTTGCGATTGCAGGACCTAACCAGTCCTGAAAATATACCGCAAACTCAGCCTTTTGTAATGCCAAAAGAATAAGAGCATTATCTTCCGGCGGCTGTGTGATTGTTACTTTTAAACCTTCTTCGGCAAACCAGCCTTTTTCCAGCGCGACAAATAAACCCGTGTGGTTTGTATTCGGTGTCCAGTCAAGCAGTACGCGAATAGTATCGTCTTTAATACATCCGGTAAAACCCAGTACAATGACAGCTAACAATACTGCCGTAATTTTCTTTTTCATTTTTTCCTCCAGGGCAATGCCCGTTTTTCAATTAAACCAACAAGTTTTATTAACAATAAACTTAATAAAGAAACTAAAATTATTACCGCAAACATTTTGTCAAACGAATAAGAACGCCTAACGCGGATCATGTAAACGCCGAGCCCCGCATCTCCGCCGAGCCATTCGGCGATAACAGCTCCGATGATCGAATAGGAAGCCGCAATTTTTAAACCTGAAAAAAATGCAGGTAAGGACTGCGGGATTTTTATGTAGCGGTATAATTGCCATTTTTTCGCACCCATAGACTGCAAAAGACGAAGAGCATCGTTATCTGCGGAAGCGAATGCACCCAAAAGACTGATTGTTACAGGAAAAAAACATGTAAGAAAAACAAGAGTAATTTTCGGAGCAAACCCGTAACCCATCCATAAAATTAAAAGAGGCGCAATTGCAATGACAGGTATGGTTTGCGTCAGAAGCAATATAGGAGTTATCGATTGTTTTATTACACGGTTTGAATCCATTATTAGCGCAAGTAAAAAAGCGGCAATTACGGCAAGTGTAAGACCTATAAGAGCTTCCATTAATGTATAGGACAGGTGTGTCATTAAAAGCGGAAAATCTGAAATAAAAACAGATATAACATTCAAAGGGCTTGGAAGCATAAAAGGCGGAACAACTCCGCTTGAGCTTACAAGCTGCCATATAACAATTACAGCGGCTACAGGTATAAAAGGAAGCCAATTTTGTTTAATCATAAAAAAACTCCTACACAGAATCCTGCGAAGGAGTTTTTTTATTATATACAGATATTATATTTACTATATTCTGCAATAATATAAACATTTCCCTCCGCCGGTATTATCCGGATCAGGTTCATCCAGCACCTAGTTTTGAATAAAGAACATTTTTTAAAAATTCTATACTTTACAAAACTAGATGCTGGACAAGGGTTCCGAGCTTTTGACAGATAAAACTGCCGGCTCAATCTCAGCCGATATTAATCAGCACCCCGATAATTATTAAACTATGATGGATTTTGTAAATAATGTCAATATGTACTTGAGGAAATTTAAATTATATGATATAGTAAGAAAGAAACTGGCTTTGAAATTGACAATATTTTAAAAATGCTATATTACTATTAATAATGGTTTATAATGATATAAGTAAAAACATAAAAAGCATCTCGAATTCATGGAAAAAATCATTTTTTTTAATATTAATATTTATTTCTATTTTATTTATTGGAAATGCTCAAATGTCTGAAAGTGATTCTAGAATTAATAATTCTATAAACCGTAGATTTATAGAAAATAATATTGAATGTCTTGTTTTTGATGTAGTATTTTTTAATTATAGAGAAAATGTAATGCATTTAAATATTATTGATATGCCGCATCAATGGTTAGATGCTGTACAAATGAGAATTGTTTCTGGGAAATATGAAAATAGAGTATTTAATATTGTATCTGGAGAATATCCTGTCAGAAGTCAATTTAAAAATGCAGAAGTTATCAGAATAAAAATTGATAAAAATGATTTTGAAAGAGTAATAAATAGTAGTAATAATAATTTAATAAATAAGGGAACCTCTAAAAACTAAATTTTTTCTTCCATAACTCCAATTATTTAATTAAAATTTATATTACAAAAATAAAATTGTCAACAAACAGAATATTTTATTCATTTTTTGTTGCATTAGCAGCC
>WQYB01000060.1 GCA_009781475.1 Treponema sp. | reverse complement strand
GCTTTCATAAACCGATTGGCGATATTAGTTTTTATATCCGCCATATTTTCAATAATAAATTTATAATCTAACATGAAAACACTATAGCAAAAAAATAAAAAAAATACTAGCATAAAAACAAAGGAATAAAAATGAAAGTATTATTAATTTGTGATGATTATTATCACCCGGGTCAGGTAGCGATTGACGGAATTGAACCTTTAAAACAAAAAGGTTATCAATTTGACATAATTTCAAATGCAAATGATTTTTCTGTAGAAAAATTACAGCAATACCCTGTTATTTTAATTTGCAAAATGGATGAAGTATCACAAACCGACAAACAACCCTGGAAAACCAAAGAAATACAAAGCGCATTTATAGATTTTGTCGAAGGCGGAGGCGGACTTTTGGCTGTTCACAGCGCTTTAGTAAACGGCAAAGACACAAACGCACTCGATAAATTAATCGGCTGCAATTTTTTAGGTCACCCAAACAATTGCCCTGTCATAGTCCAAAGTGTAAAACCTCATCCTGTAACTGACGGTGTAGAACAATTCTGCGAAACAGACGAACACTATAAAATAGAAATAACCGAAAACGACGCTGTTGTTTTACTTGCTTCCCATTCACCCGCACAGGGAGAAGAAAGCAAATATGAAACAGAGCCGTATTTTAACTGCAAAGCAGCGATTTACGCGGCAGGATATGTTCGCACACAAGGCAAAGGAAGAGTTTGCGTTTTAACACCGGGGCATACATTGGAAGTTTGGTTGAATCCGCAGTTTCAAAAATTATTGGACAATGCTTTAAAATGGACAGCTGGAAAATAACATATTTTACATAAGGTAATTAATTAACTTGGATTTTACCTTTTCCGTTACAATTAAAACATATTTTAGAATCCTGGCATCTGGGGCATGGGTTTCCGTCTATGGGAATTTTTCCGCTGCAAAGATTGCATTTTCCGCTTCCAGTGCAGACAATACACATATCTTCACAAGATATAAAAAAGGCAGCCAATGATAAAATTATTAGTATTACAACAATTTTTTTAAGTTTCATATAAATATTATACAGCAATTTTAATTATTTTCAATCAAAATATGATTTTAAATTGATACAATGCTTGCTTGAACGTCTTTATTAACAATTACTTCTATTAACACAGGTTTTCCTGAAGTTAGGATGGAGGAGCTTTTTTCAAGCGCCCGTAAAAAAGATACTTCATCTGCAGAACGAAATGCAGGTACGTCATAGGCGGCGGCAAGTTTAACAAAATCAGGGTTATTATTATCAAGATTGGTTTCGTAATAATTTGCTTTAAATAACAGCTTTTGCCACTGACGCAGCATTCCAAGTGTTCCGTTATTAAAAACAATGATTAATACTGGCAATTTATATTTGACCAAAGTTGCCATTTCCGCACTGTTCATGCGAAAACATCCATCTCCTGTAAAAAGAACTACAGGAAAATTTTGATTTGCGATTTTAGCACCTGCGGCAGCACCCATTCCAAAACCCATAGTGCCCATTCCGCCGGAACTTAAAAAACTTCCCGGATTTTTAAACGGGTAATATTGAGCTGTCCAAATCTGATGCTGACCAACATCTGTAACTATGATCGCGTTTTCACCTAATGCCTTTGCGGTTTCACGAATAACAAAACTTGGATGCAGGGCTGCTTTGTTTGTTTTTGTTTTTTTTGAAGCCTCAGGTTTTTTGTTAAGGGTTTCGCTTTTCCATGTGTCTATTTCACCGTTCCATTCAGAAGAAAATCCCGCGGGGATTTTTTTTAAAAGCTGCGTTAACACTTCTTTTAAATCTCCTATAATAAAAGCATCCGAACTTACATTTTTATTAATCTCGGCTGGATCGATGTCTATATGAATAATTTTAGTGTTTAAAGCGAATTGCTTAACACCGTTTGTTACACGATCAGAAAAACGCGCTCCAAGTGTTATTAACAGGTCAGAGTTTTGCAAAGCCTTGCTGGAAGCGATAGTGCCATGCATTCCGATTAAACCCGTACATAATGGATGATCGTGAGGTATACCACCCATACCCATAAACGAAAGAGCTACAGGAGATCCTAAAATTTCAGCTAACTTTTTTAACTCCGCGCTTGCGCCTGAACGGATTATACCTCCGCCTGCAAAAATCATCGGGTACTTTGAATTTTTAATTAAAGTTATCACTTTTTCTAAATCAATATCATTAAAAGTTTGACGCTTAGTTCTTTCCAGTAACCGTTCTGCCCGGTTATTAACTTCCGTGTTAATCCGCGTTTCTACATCACAAACAGCGCTGCTAATATCTTTTGGAATATCAATTAAAACAGGACCCGGTCTTCCTGCTTGCGCTACAATAAACGCTTCGTTTATTATTTCCGCTAAATTATTTACATCTTCAACAATCCAGTTGTGTTTAACAATCGGCATTGTAATGCCTGCTATATCCACTTCCTGAAAACTGTCCTTGCCAAGCAGTGATGTTCCAACGTTACCTGTAATTACAACAATTGGAACCGAGTCTACAAACGCTGTCGCTATTCCTGTTACAAGATTGGTAGCTCCCGGTCCCGATGTTGCAAGACATACACCTGTCTTTCCTGTTGAACGAGCGTAACCGTCAGCGGCATGCGCTGCGTGCTGTTCGTGGCTTACCAGAATGTGACGGATCTTATCTTTGTATTTGTAAAGCTCATCGTAAATATGCAAAACAGCGCTTCCCGGTAATCCGAAAATTGTATCCACGCCGTTTTTAATAAGAGATTCTATAAGTATTTTCGCGCCTGTGTATTTCATTTGTTTTCACTAATCAGCATATATTCTATTGAGTCTACTAAAGCAGCGCGGCTTGCATCGATAATATCAGTGCTTACTCCGATTGTATTCCATGTTTTTTGTCCGTCTGTGGATTCGATTAAAACACGAACCTGTGCTGCAGTAGCGTCCTTGCCGTCAATAACACGCACTTTATAATCTTCCAATCTCATTTTTGAAAGACCAGGATAAAAACTTGTAAGAGCGCGGCGTAGTGCACTATCTAACGCACCGACAGGACCTACTCCTTCTGCTGCCGCAACTTCAGACTTGTCTCCAACCTGAACTTTTACCCAGGCGTTTGAACATTCGATTTTGCTGCCTTTGGGATGTTCGCTCATTACACGATACGCTTCGATATTAAAAAACGGCGTATAACGTTTCATTTCTCTTAAAATTAAAATATCAAAACTTGCATCTGCGCCTTCATAAGCCCATCCTAACGCTTCAAGAGTTTTTAATTTTTCGGCTAACGAAATAACAACAGGATGATCCTTATCTATAGAAGGTTCTATTAATTTTACACGTTCTGCGATTGCGGCGCGTCCGCCTACTTCGCTCATTAAAAGATGGCGTTCATTGCCGACAGCAGACGGATTGATATGTTCAAAAGAAAGATTTGTTTTTATTACACCGTCAGAGTGCATTCCCGCTTTATGAGAAAAAGCATGTGTACCGATATATGGCATATCATCGCTTATAATAACATTTGCAATTTCTGCAACTCGTCTTGTTAATTCACCGATGCGCTTAAGGTTTCCGGCAGGCAAGCAATGTAAAGACATTTTAAGTTCCAAGGTTGGAATCAAAGCCGCAAGAGATGTATTACCGCATCTTTCGCCGAAACCTACAAGTGTTCCCTGAACATGAGTAAAACCTTTCTGTATTGCGGCAATTGAATTGGCAACAGCCAAACCGCAGTCATTATGAGCATGTATTCCCAATACAGCATCCGGCATTATTTTTTTTACTTCACAAGCTGCTTCTGAAATTTTATCGGGTAAAGTTCCTCCGTTTGTATCGCATAACACAATTGAATCTGCGCCTGCGCCAAAAGCTGTCTGTATTGTAGAAAGAGCATAAGATTTATTTCCAATGTAACCGTCAAAAAAATGCTCGGCATCATATATGACATAACGGCCTTCTTTTTTTAAAAAATCAATTGTTTCAGCTATCATGTCAAGATTTTCCTGCGGCTGCGCTCTAAGCACTTTATTCACATGTAAATCCCAGCTTTTGCCGAAGATAACAACTGTTTGCGTACCTGCGTCTAAAAGAAAGCGAAGCTGGCTGTCGTCACAGGCTTTTATACCTTTTTTGCGGGTTGAACCAAAAGCGCAGATTTTAGAATTTTTTAAATTAAGGTTAGCTGTTAGGCGAAAATATTCAATATCTTTTGGATTACTGCCCGGTATTCCTGCTTCTATCAATGTAACTCCAAGTTCGTCGAGTGTTTCTGTAACAGCAAGTTTGTCACGCAGCGAAAATGTTATACTTTCACCCTGCGCGCCGTCACGCAAAGTGGTGTCAAGTATTTCAATATCAAATTTATTAGAACTCATAAAATAATCTCCAAAATATTTTACCACGAACCACACGAACCATCACGAAATTAATAAATTTCATTATTCTTTATTAATTCATATTCCATGGCATTTATTGCTGACAGATATGCCTTTATAGAAGATTCTATCACATCTGTTGAAACACCGCGACCGTTCCAGCGCCTTCCGTTCAGCGAAATTTTCACAATTGTTTCTCCCTGTGAGGATGAACCGCCTGTAATCGCGCCAAGATCATATAGTTCAAGTTCAGGTTCTTTTCCTACAATTTGATTAATAGCTTTAAAAATCGCGTCTAAAGGACCATCCCCCATCGCGTTTGCAGAAGAAAAAACACCTTCTTTATTCTGTAACCGAATATCACCTGTCGCACATGCTGCAGAACCTGTATTGACAGCCCAACGATCGAGCTTCCATGTTTCGGGTACGGAAGCTGTATTGTCCATCACAAGCGCTTCAATGTCGCGATCGTTTACTGTCTTTTTTTTATCTGTCAGGTTTTTAAAACCTTTAAATACTTTTTCAAAAGTTTCATTGTCGATTGTAATATTTAATTCTTTTAAACGTTCTTCAAGAGCATGACGGCCTGAATGTTTGCCAAGCACAAGATTGTTAGACGAAGACAACATCCCTTTTGGAATTCCGATTGACTGCGGTGTCATAATTTCGTAGGTTTGCCGATTTGTAAGAACACCATGTTGATGTATTCCCGCTTCGTGAGCGAACGCATTTTCGCCGACTATTGCTTTGTTTGGCTGTATTTTAATCCCTGTCACCTGCGACACAAGACGGCTTACAGAATAAATTTGGGTGGTATCGATCTTGGTATCGGCATTTATGTAATCGCCCCGCACCTTTAACCCCATAACAAGTTCTTCAAGAGAAGCGTTGCCTGCCCGCTCTCCTATGCCGTTAATCGTACATTCAACCTGATCCGCTCCGTTTCTAACGGCGCTTATACTATTTGCAACAGCCAATCCCAAATCATTGTGACAATGAACAGAAAGACAAACCTTTTCAATTCCTTTGGTATTTTCTTTCACATAACGTATAGACTCGCCGAACTCGTGCGGCATAGCATAACCTACAGTATCGGGAAAATTAACAGTAAGAGCGCCAGCTTTTATTACTTCTTCAAATACTTTACAAACAAACTTTGGGTCACTTCTAAAAGCATCTTCCGCGGAAAATTCGATATCATTACAAAACTTTTTAGCGTACTTTACACAGGAAACAGCTTGCTCCAGCACTTGCTCTTCTGTCATTTTTAATTTGTATTCCATGTGAAGCGGGCTAGTTGCCAAAAATACATGAATACGCGGAGAAACCGCTTTAGAAAGCGCTTCCCAGCCTGTGTTTATATCTTTTTCAAGACACCGGCACAAAGCGGCAACCGTACAATTTCTTACAATAGAAGAAATAACTTTTACCGCTTCGAGATCTCCGGGACTGGAGACGGGAAAACCGGCTTCGATAATATCGACCCCGAGTTTTTCAAGGCGCTTTGCAACTTCGATTTTTTCCTGTAAATTCATGCTGCAGCCCGGAGCCTGTTCGCCGTCTCTTAAAGTTGTATCAAAAATTTTGATTATACGCATATTCTTTTTTATGTTATAATAAAAAAAAGGGAAAATCTATGTATTTATGCGTTGGCGAAGCTGTAATCGATATGTTTTTACACGATGATGTCTTTAAACCCCTGCCTGGCGGATGTTCTTACAATACATCCATTGCCATAGCAAGGTTAAATAGTAAAGCCTCGTTTTTCGGGAGGCTTTCCAAAAACTTTTTCGGTGACATTCAAGTTAAACGCTTACAGGAAAATAATGTAAATGTCGATTTATTAATCAGAAGTAATGAAAACCCGATATTAGCGTTTATAAAAACAGAAAAAGACGGACAACCTCAATACGCATTTTACGATGAAGGAACAGTAGACCGCCTGCTTTCGATTGAAGAGCTTCCTTCAGTTCCGATTGAAACAAAATGTATTATCTTTGGTTCTGTTTCCATGACAATGGAACCCATCGCAACTGCCATAGAAACTTTAATACAAAAAGAAGCCGCAAAAAAAACAGTCATTTCATTTGATCCAAATATACGACCTTATTTTATTAAAGATCGAGAGACCTATATAGAACGTTTTAAAAAGTTGGCAAGTATTTGTACCATCGTTAAAATCTCCAATGAAGATTTTGAATATGTTTTTCCCGGTTTAAAACCAGAAGAAGCTCTGGAAAAAATGCTAACACTTGGAACAGACCTTGCGATCATCACGCTTGGTCACGAAGGTTCAATGGCGATGCTGCGTTGTGAAAACGGCAGTGTAATAAAAGCATGTGCACAAGGCGTACAGATTCCAAAAATAGCTGACACTGTGGGAGCGGGAGATACATTCCACGGAGCGTTTCTTGTGCGCCTTGAGCAAATGGGGAAATTGTCACATAACGCTATTGTCAACTTAAACGAAGCTGATTTATATGACGCACTTTCTTATGCAAACAAAGCTGCAGCTTTTGTCTGCACAAGATACGGAGCAGAGCCGCCTACACTTGAAGAGATGGATAAAAAGATATCTGTTTAATACTTATTGAAAAAATTTCATTTTAACGTTATAATTCTAAAATGCCGAATACAATAACAGAAATGGATATAATTATCCGCCTTTGTCTTGCTTTTGCTGCAGGAGCCATTATCGGGATTGAAAGATCTAGCCGCAAACAAGTTGCAGGGCTTCGCACACATATTTTAATTTCACTGGGAGCTTCCTGCCTTATGCTGCTTTCAATCTGGCTGCCTCAGCAATTAGGCGACGGAGACCCCGGCAGAATCGCAGCGCAGGTTGTGGCTGGCATGGGTTTTCTTGGAGCCGGAGCTATTATCAAACTTGGAAATAATATAAGGGGTTTGACTACTGCGGCTTCTCTTTGGCTTACAGCGGCGATTGGTCTTACAATTGGAGCGGGGATGTACATTGCTGCGATAACTGTTGTAGTTTTAGCGCTTATAACATTAGTACTTTTACATGTGATAGAAAGAAAATTATTTCCGGAAGATAACTGGAAAAAAGATACTCCTTAAATAATGCGGAATTGCCATGAATGAAAAACATCTTACAATATCGGAGCTCACTGAACAAATTCGCTTAAATCTTGAAGGTTCTTTTTCATTTGTATGTGCAGAAGGAGAAGTTTCAAATTGCAGACCGGCAAGTTCGGGGCATCTTTATTTCAGTTTAAAAGATTCAGGCGCTAAAATCGATGCTGTGATGTTTAAAAACAGATTAAAGTCTTTAAACTTTGAACCAAAAGACGGAATGCTGCTTCGTGTACGCGGAAGCCTTTCTGTTTATGCGCCCAGGGGAACCTACTCTATTATCTGTGATGAAATGGAAATAGCCGGAGCCGGCGAAATTCTTGCCATGCTCGAAAAAAGAAAACAAAAACTTGCAGCTGAAGGACTTTTTGACAATGAATATAAAAAACTTTTGCCGCGTTTTCCTGCCGTTGTCGGCATTATAAGTTCACCCACAGGAGCGGCTGTACGTGATATTTTAAATATACTTACAAGGCGTGTTTCCGGCATCAAAATAATAATTTTTCCTGCTGTCGTACAGGGAGATGACGCTGCTTTTCAAATCGCTGCAAGAATAAAACAGGTTAATCAATGGCGCAAACAAGGTTTTAACGTCGCAGATGTATTGATTGTTGGAAGAGGCGGCGGCTCTCTTGAAGATCTTCTGCCGTTTTCCGAAGAAGAAGTTGTACGCGCCGTTTTTGAATCTGAAATTCCTGTAGTAAGCGCTGTGGGGCATGAAATTGACTGGGCGTTATGTGATTTTTCCGCAGACTTAAGAGCGCCGACACCTTCTGCTGCTGCAGAACTTGTCAGCGAAAATTATACCTCCGTCACCGACTTCGTACAAAAGACAGCGGAAGATTTATTAAACGGTATGTACACACGCCTTGAAAGAGCAAAACTTTTATTAAAACCATTCAGTCTTCAGGATATGGAGTACCGCTTTCGCGCCATCTTGCAGCCGCATCTGATACGTTTTGATGATGCTAAAGAAACTTTGATTAAAGCAATATCGGAAAAAACTGCTGATTTTAAAAACAGGATTGACCTTGCTTCTGCGTTCATAGAAGCGGGAAGCCCGTTAGCTGCTATGGAAAGAGGTTTTTCTGTAGTAACAGATTCAAACGGCAATATTGTCCGTTATGCGCAAAATGTAAAAAAAGGAGATGTATTAAATATTAAACCGTTAACCGGAGAAATTACAGCAATAGTAGATGATATAACATGAAATTAAAATACTTTTAAGGAGATAATATGGCAAAAAAAACAACAGCACCTGCAGCGGCGAAAAGCGGCGGTATGAAAAATTTTGAAGAAAGGCTTACACGCCTTGAAACATTAGGGGATCAAATTAGAAAAACTGACATCCCTTTGGATGAAGCGTTAAAAGCATTTGAAGAAGGCATCCGCCTTGCCAGAACTTTGGAAAACGATCTTGAAAAAATAGAAAATCGTATTGAAATTTTAATGAATAACGCCGATGCGCCAATAGACGAATCTCCCGATTTGGAATTATTTAATGCAGAATAATAGTATACAGGTACTTCCTGCGCAAGAATCAAAACTTATTGCAGCAGGCGAAGTTATCGAACGCCCTGCCGCTCTTGTCAGGGAATTTCTTGATAATGCCATAGATGCGGGAGCTGCAAACATCGAAGTTTCCATTACACAAGGCGGATGTAAAAAAGTTGAAGTATCTGATGACGGCGCTGGCATGAGTCATGATGATTTACAGCTTTGCTCTCTTACTCATGCAACAAGCAAAATAAGAAGTTTAAATGATCTTGAAACAAGCCGTACCCTGGGTTTTAGGGGAGAAGCACTTGCCGCATCTTCCGCTGTAGCGCGCCTTGAAATAATTACAAGCACAGACGGCAGGCAGGCATATCGGCTTGAAGCAGGTCCCGGTGAAAAAAATCCTGCTAAAACCGAACAAACACGAAGAACAAAAGGCACTACTGTAAGAGCTTTAAATCTTTTTGAAAACACACCGGCTCGCAAAAGTTTTTTAAAAAGAGAAGGAAGCGAAGCGGTTTTATGCCGGCAAATTTTTATTGAAAAGGCTTTGGCTTTTAATACAATCAATTTCCGTTATCTGCAAGATGATAAACTAAAAGATTTTTTGCCGGCTGTTGAAACAAAAAAGGAAAGATTTGCCGCCGCTTTGTTAAAACCCGGTGAAGAAAATTTTCTGTTTGAATTAAATGTTATAGGAGAAGGATTTACTGCAGTTATCATTATTGGAGGACCAGAACTTTACAGAAACGACAGAAGACAGCTTTTTGTATTTGCAAACGGCAGAAAAGTGCATGATTATTCTTTGCTTCAGGCAATGGAGTACGGCTGTCAGGGGTGGTTTCCAAACGGCACTCATCCTGTAGGAGCTGTTTTTGTCGAAATTGATCCTGCTCTTGCCGATTTTAATGTACATCCTGCAAAACGTGAAGTGCGCTTCCGTGATCCCGGAGCAATTCACCATGTAGTTTCGGGTGGAGTAAAATCATTTTTTCACAAAAAGGAAGTCGCAAGAATTTCCGCAGAAACATCACGCGAGAACATAGAAATTCAAAAAGATTTAACCGAAGAAATTTCACACGGAGGCACAGAGGAAACGCAGAGAAATTTTTCTCGCAGAGACGCGGAGAAAAGATGGGGAGAATTCTCTCGCAAAGGCGCAAAGGCGCAAAAGGAAGAAGAAGGTGAATTTTATTTTCCATATAATAACCCCGGTATTAAAAAAAATATAGAAAGTTTTATGAGTATATCGAACAACAACTCTGCGCCTTTGCGCCTTTGCGAGAGTTCTTCTTCGAAAAATTCTGAAGATATGCATTACGCCGGCAGGGTGTTTGGGCTTTTTATATTGATCGAATGGGGTGACAAACTTTATATAATCGACCAACATGCCGCGCATGAACGTATCCTTTATAATAAATTTTTAGAAAACCCAATCCCTAAACAGGAACTGCTTGCTCCCATTCCATTTAATACAGACAGTGAAGAAGAAGATAAATTCCTTAAATTAAAAAGCAAGGAATTATCGCAATTGGGAATAGTGATAAAAAAGGATGAAAGCGATTCATCAGGTGTTTGGCACATTGAAGCGCTGCCTGCAGATTGGCGTAAAAGCGACAGCGCGACTGTAAAAGAAATTCTTGAACTGCGTAATGCAGGAGAAAACATGGCGAATCGATGGGCTGCGTCTTTGTGCTGCAGCGCTGCAATTAAAGACGGCGATTATCCTGATGACGAAACTGCTTTTGAACTTGGCAGACAAGCTCTGACATTAAGTGATCCGCGCTGTCCTCACGGAAGGCCAATCTGGACAGAGATCAGTAAAGAAGCGCTTTACAAAGCTGTCAGAAGAATTTAAAGCATCACGATTTTTTGCGCAATTAATTTAGCTAAATAAAAACGCGAATCCAAATCTTTATTTGTGTTATCTTCAAGGAAAGTTCTAAACTCGGCGACAAATGATTCTGGCAGTACCGGCAGTTCGCACACCTGTTTAAAATAAGCCCGATGAGACGGTTCAAATCGTTTATTAATGCAAAAAAGAGTAAGACAGGCTGTTTTAATAAAACCGGCAGATGCAATTAAATAATGAAACTTATCATTTTGAAAACATGCTGCACCCAAATCAGAAAGGAAGTGCTCCATCTTTGACTGCACATTTCCTCGCATCTGCATCCAAAACTGATCACAGATACTTCCAAGTTTTTTTCTAACATCATGAATCCAATTTGTCCGGGAAAAGATAATATCGCAATTGGCAAGCCTGTAAAAACCATAAGTCCCTGAATCTTTAATAAACCAAAGCGAATCATGGTTAGAAAAAGCAATATCTACAAGTTCGTTGATTTTATCGGTTTTTTTAAACTCCAGCCGGATAGGAATATCACCTATTAAAAAACGGTCTTTTTCACCCTGAGCTGAACTTTCAAATGCAGCAACATCATCACCATAAAGACGGCAGCGATCATTCGGCTGTGGTATAGACGCACAGCAAAAAACATCCAGAATTAGCGCAAAATACGGATCTAGTGTATCCGAATGCGCCGCTTCGTTTAAAGTAATACATTCTACGCCTTCCCAATTTGAAAGGATTTCAGTAAATCGTTCTACCAGTATTTTGGTCTTATATTTCATGGCAATTCCCTCTACAATTAGTTTATCACGAGATAATGATTTATGGAAACAAAAAAAAATGATAAAAATAACTTTCTGGTTCTGGTTCCGCATCGGGATACCAGGCAGGAAATAAAAAAATACAGTGATTTATTGCTAAATACAGGAATAACAGAAGTATATCCATTTCCTCTTGTTTCGCCGATTGCACTTCTTTCAAAACCTTTAAATCACGATGAGCTAAAGCAAATTGCTTATAATATAAGATTCAATATTGGAACAAGTAAAATATTTGCCAAAGAGACATCAACTGTAACAATTCCAACAGGCAAGGGAGACATGAAACTTTTCGGTATAAAACTCGAATTAAATTTACCAAATATATTAACACAGAGGCACATCGAACCTTCGGTTCGCGATCACAAAGAACACGGAGAAGAATTAAGGAATAATAAGATTAAAAATATTATCAATCCATTCATAATTGGATTTTTCTTAATACCTAATCTTCCTTCTCCGCGCCTTTGCGTCTCTGCGAGAGAAAATTTTTCTTTCCGTGCCGCTGCTATTGCCAATATGTCATGGCAGCCAATACAAGACGGATTTAAATATAAAATCGGAAAACTTTGCTGGCTGCCAAAAAAAATTAATCAGGAAATACCCAGTCCCAGTTAACTTCTTCAAACACTTCAATTACACCCATACCTGCTTCCATTACAGCTTCAGGCGGGAAAAATATACCAACGAGCCATGTGCTTAACCACGGTAAATATGTTACTAATAACACAACAACTAACCTTACAAGCATAAACGGGAAAACGTGTTTACAAATTTCTATAAATGGTTTTTGGAAACGATACGAAGCCAGGAAAAGATTTAGACCTACAGGAGGCGTTATATATCCCACTTCAAGATTAACAAGAAAAATAATTCCCAAATGAACAGGGTCAATTCCGTAAATTTCTCCCAATGGAATAATCAGCGGAAGTACAATTAAAATCGCGGAGAACATATCCAAGAATAACCCGATAACAAGCAAAGCAAGGTTTAAAATTAAAAGGAATACTATTTTTGAAGATATCGTACTTTGCATCCAGGATGCGACATTGGAAGGAGCCTGCGTATCTACAATATAATATGAAAATGCGCTTGCCACTGCAAGAATTGATAATACGCCCCCGATAATCGGAATTGCTTTATCAAATATTTTTTTAATATCAGTAATTTTAATATCGCGGTGAATTAAAACTTCAACAATAAAAATATACAAAACAGCAACAGCACCAAGCTGCGTCAAATTTAAAAATCCGCCAAAATACGCAGTAATTAAAAATACCGGAAGTAAAATTTCAAGACTTGATCCCTTTAAAGAAACCAGCGCTTTTTTCAATTCAAATTTTTCAACAGGTATCTTTACTTTAACAGAAATAATAATTCCAAAAATTATCATCGCTGCAACAAGAATGATACCCGGTATTATTCCGCCTAAAAATAAATGACGGATATCAACCAGAAGCACAGTTCCGACAAGTATCAAAGGAAGACTGGGCGGAAAAAGCAAACCAATACTTCCTACAGATGTTAAAAGCCCTATCGAAAATTTCTGCGGATATTTTAAATGCTCACTTAGTATCACATAAAGAATGCCGCCGAGAGCCAAAATGGTAATACCGGATGCTCCTGTAAACGAAGTAAAAAATGCGCATATAATAACAGACACAATAATAATACCGCCGGGAAGCCAGCCGAAAAACGAACGGAATGTATTTACAAGTCTTTCTCCCGCTTTACTTTCTGAAAGGAAAAAACCTACAATAGCAAAAAGCGGAATGGCAATAATATTTTGATTTATCAATCCAAAATAAATTTTATTGGCGACAGTATCCATTACTCCGTCAACAGCAAGCCATGGATCAGATGCTTGCAATAACATAAGAGAAAGACCTGCCAAAACAATAAAAAGAGGAGTTCCGGCAAGCGCTGATATTATAAGAAAGATAACAACCGGCAATTTCATGTAAACTGCAATGTCGGCAAAAACAAAACAAATCTCTTCGATTATTTCCGGTTTTTCAAAACCCCAGATTACTTTGGCGATAACGGGGAATGAAGCAACCGTACCCAACAGAATAACGCACACAGGAATAATAATTTTCCAGCCGGTAAGATTTGCTCTGCGTGCAAAACGTATTGAAATGATTGTAAAAGCGAGTGGAATGATAGAAGCCAGCACCCGCCTTGGAATAAAACCTATTATACCATCATCCAGTCCCATTTTGATAAATGAAATTGAACTCCAGGCGATTATAATGGAAATAAAAGCGGAAATTAAATTTGTACAAGTTTTTATTCTTTCTCTGACAGCACCTTCGGGTACATACTGCATGAGCGAAATGGCAAGATGTGATTCATTCCTTGTGCAGATCATTCCGCCAATTAAAGCCGAAAACAGCAAAAAGTGAACAATGAAACCGGAAGATGCAGGAATGCCGGTTTTAAATATAAAATGAACAAGTATTTCCAATAATGGAAAAACAGCCAATAAAACCAGAGCAGCTATGCAGAAAATATCTTCGATAAAATAAAAGCGGGATTTTATTTTACCAAAGCTGCCGCTCAATTGATTATTATCAACCTGTCGTGTAACAACGGAATCCACTTTTTACTGACTCCTTCTTCTATAATCTGTAAGAATATTATTTATCCGGTTATAAAAATCCCTGTTAAATGTAGGATTTGTACCTGTAGTAAGCCTGCTTTCAAACCTTGCAGTATCATCATACCAAACCTGCATTTGCGCAGGTGTTAATTCATTTATTCTTAAACCGTGCCTTAACATTGTAGTAACTGCTTCGTTTTCCAAACTTGAAATTGAACGTTCAATATCCGCTTCCATTCGCCTGCTTACTTCCAATATGGCAGTTCTGTGTCTTTCCGGAATCCTGCGCCATGTTACATCATTCATCAAAATGCCGCCCATAAATGGAGCAACATTGATGCTGGACATATTACCCGCAATTCCAAATAATTGATTTCCTGCCGCAAAAATCGGGCTTGTATATACAGCGTCAACTCTGCCGCTTTGAAGTGAAAATAATATTTCGGTTAAATTTGCCGGAACCATCTGGTAATTTAAAAGCCTGAAAGCCTGAATCATTGTTTGATCATCTGTTCCTGTCGCCATTCTTAATCTACGCAAATCATCGGGAGTAGCTATAGGAGTTCTTGTAAATAATTTTACCCATCCCGCTTTTGCCCATGTCATTGTAACAAAACCGTTTTGCTGCATTCTGGCATCAAGTTCAGGTCTTACCCTGCGAAGAACTTCATCAAGCTCGGCATCATTCCTTATTAAAAAAGGATAACTAATCACCATTAATTCAGGAGTTATCGAATACAATCCCATACTGGAAAAAACTGCTGCCTGTATTTGATTGCTTCTGAGTAAAGACATCACCTGCGATTCATCACCTGCGGTTCCGCCGTGAAATACTGTAACAGTTATAAAACCATCTGTTACACGATTCCATTCTGAAGCCATGCGGTTAATTGCCTGTCCCCATGCGGTATTTTCCGGAACAAGCGATGCAAGTCTTATGTTCATATTTCTTTGAGCGAAAACCGGATTGATGATAAAAAATATCATCAACGCAAAAATAAAAAATTGAAGTTTGTGCCTGTTAAAAGTTTTCATACTATACTCCTAAAATTTAATTTTACCAATCATCATCCCAGTCATCCCATTCGTCATCTGAACCAAAAAAGATAAAAAACCGGGAAGCCGAGTCTAAAAGAAACTGCGCTTTTTGCTGAGAAATAATATTTACAAGACGGTTTGAAGGGTTAAGGTCAATATCAATAGCTAAAGCCATATCCAGCATTTGTTTAAATTTATCATAATCCTGGGCAGGAATGCAAACTGCCTGCGCATAAGCTACATAAGCGCTGACGGAAGTTCCTCTTGATTTTTCAATTGCTCTTTGAAAATGAATATCGATTTTTGAACTGTCACTGCCCATACCATGCGGAATGGAAGCGTGAAAAATCAATAAAAATTCATCAAGCGCTCCCTGATTAAAATTAGGATCGAGTTCATAAGCGCGTTCTACCATTGCATAAAATTCCATAATCCTCATTCCCAAATCCAAATCAAAAGGATTGAGTGAAAACGCCGATAACCCAGCCGCTGCCGCCCAATACAAAGCCGGTACATCGGCTTTTTTCATCCTTGATAAATAATGAGGCAAACGGTCATTTTGAAATGATGTTGAAAAACCCGGATACTTTAAATCCAAACCCCTGTAGAGCATATCAAACCCTCTTAGGTAGAGGTTTCTGGCACGGTTTAAAGCGGCATCCCGCTCCTGGAACCTAAGCTGGGGTAGCATTTCGGCAGGTCCCTGAACAAAAGCATTGGCATACATGACAAACATCGAACCTGTCGTGTTAATCAGCCCCTGGTGGTTGGGGTTCTGGGAAAGCAGAGCTTCATACATTTTAATTGCAAAGGGTATAGCATCTGCAACCAATTGAGGATCGGAATCACCTGTAAAGACATCGGCGTTTCCCTCCCCTGTCAGAGCATCTGCTATCATATTCATTGCCATCTTATTAATGGAACAAAATGAAAGAAAAAAGGAAACAAACATTAAAATTATCGGAAAAACAATACGAGACTTCATACTAGGTTAATATAACATAAAACAGGTAAAAAAAAAGGGTTATTTATGGCAAATTCATCCTTAGTTGACAATTACCTTTTAAGGGTAACTGCCAACTATTTTAGATAATTTAGAAAGAGTATTTTACTCCAAACTGCATAAAACCGCCGTCAAAAATAGCAATGCCATTAACTTTATAGTAAAAAGGGTAACCCATAATTATTTCGTAATCATCACGTCTAACCCATGTAAAAATATTTAGAGATAAACCACCGAAAATACTCCAATTTTGTGAAAGTGAATATTCCGCTCTTGCGCCAGCCGTTAAACCAAAAGCTAAAACATCTAGATATGAATAAAAATTTGCAAGTAAAGGTAATGACAGAGTCCAATTGTTTGATTCTACCACCCTTGGCGCAATTCCTCCGTACAAACCAAAAAAAACATCACTATCGCTGAATGAATAACCTTCAATTTTTCCACTTACTCTGTAAAAACCAAAATTAAAGCCGGCAAGAATATCAAAACTTGGAAGAGCGTACGAGATTCCAATTGATTGTGATATTTCCCTGCCGTTAAAATTTAGATTACCTTCTAGTGCAAGCTGCGCAAAAGCTCCTGTAGAAACAAGCGCAACCAAAACCAGTACTAATAAAATTTTCTTTTTCATAATTAAAATCCTTTTTGCTACAAATAAACGTACCT
>WQYB01000059.1 GCA_009781475.1 Treponema sp. | reverse complement strand
CGGCGGCAGAAATAATCAAAACCAAAGCGGGGGCGTAAAATTGAAAGATATTTCTGTGTTTCATCAATTTACCGAATACCGCACACAGGGAAAAAATGCGCCGCTTTCATGCTCGGCATGGGGCGCTGTTGAACTTGAAAACGGCGCTCTTCCGCTTGAAAGAAGTATCAGAAATGGAAATAAAAGGGTATACAGAGTTAACACAACCGGCAATTGCGGAATTATGTTTCCGCTTCATGGATGGGGTGCTTTTTCCTTGGAGCAGTACCATGAAAACGGTTTTTTGGAATTTGATGTCAGGGGAGCTAGCGGCGGTGAAACTTTTTCAATAAACCTGCGTTCGGATACAAGAGGTGTTGTTGTAAACAATAATGTATCGCTTGCGTCGCAGAATATACAATTAACAACCGCATGGCAAACTGTTAGAATTCCATTAAAAGCATTTACCGCGATTAATAGACCGGGATTTAATATAAATAATATTTTATTGATAGAACTTTCAGTTACAAGCACTGCGCGGTTTTTCCTTTCTGAAATGTATATAAAATCTCCTGATAACGAAAAACAATTTCCTGTTATTAAAGTAAATCAGGTTGGTTATGAATTGAACCATGATAAGTTTGCATTGGTCAGCTTTTTCCCGGGGATGTTTAACGTGTCAGCTAACACCGAGTTTAATGTAGTTAATACAAGCGGACAGAGCAGGTTTACAGGAAGATTGCAGGCTGTCTCCAGAAATGCTGATACAGTATCAGGCGAAATGGTTTTTAAAGCGGATTTTTCTGATTTTAATGAACCGGGAACATATTTTATAAGGATTGCAAATACCCAAATACCCGATTCTTTCAGGTTTACAATCGGTAATAATGTTTACAATAATCTTTTTGTTGATACAATGAAATATTTTTACATTCAGCGTCAGGGAATAAATCTTGAACAAAGACACGCGGGTATTTTTGCAAGAAGAAATCTTCATCCTAATGATACAAGAGTAAAAAAGTATTCACAGCGGAATGATCCAAACGCTCCAACATTTGATGTTTCACGAGGCTGGTACGATGCCGGAGATTTTGGCAAGTACTTTCCTCCGGCAGCTTCTACTGTAACAGATCTTTTATTTGCGTATGAATTCTTCCCGGCTTTGTTTCGCGACAATCAGCTTAATATTCCCGAATCCAGAAACGGCTCCCCCGATATTCTTGACGAGGTAAAATGGGAACTGGACATGATGCTTAAGTTCGAAGACGGTACTACAGGCAGTTTTTTTGAAGTTGCAAATTACGAAGGGGAAACAATTTATATTATCGATACAAACGGCGTAACAGGAGCTGGAAACACAAAATCAACTAACGCTACAGCCTGGGCTGCAGGTGTTTTTGCTCATGCGTATATCGTTTATAAAGATATTCCAATTCACAGGGATTTTGCCGCAAGGTGTCTGCAAGCGGCTGTGCGTGCATGGAATTTTCTTGAAAGAAACCCAAACGAACATACATGGGTTCATGGAGCAGGGCGCTCTTATTACTACGATGCCGCCGATACCGCAAAAGTAAAATTTCTGGCTGCTGCCGCATTGTACAGAGCTACAAATGAAGAAAAATATAACAGGTTTGTTATCGATAATTACAGAAGGTTTAATTATCAAAGAGAGTTTAATGCAAATCAGGTTGTTTCTATCGGAGAACTTGGAACAGGTTTTATACATTATGCCATGAGCGAAAATCCTGATGCTGCTGTTATGCGCCATTTCGGTGACAGGTTCAGGGGTTTTGAATCCGGTATATTAAATGTATATAATTCAAATGTTTGGACATCTGCGCTTGTTAACTGGGCGTATTTTTGGGGTTCCAGTAAACCAATTGTGCGTATCCCTGTAGAGCTTTATATCTGCAATAAACTTTTAAACAGGGATACTTCAAAATCAATAGAAATTCTGCGAAACAGTATTCATTATTTACTTGGAGTTAATCCGCTTTCTTTTTCATTTGTATCAGGTCACGGCGAAAACAGCGTTAAAAATATTTACAGCGGAATATTTTCCTATAATGGTTTAAGTGAAATACCAAAAGGATTTATGGCAGGCGGAGCAAATCAATACGAAGCCGGTTTCATGTCAAACTTTGCGTCAAAATGTTATATCGATATTGACCGCGAGTGGACTACAAACGAACATGCGATCTATTGGAATGCAGCGCTTGTGTTAAGTCTTGCAGTATTAATTGGAACTGCAAATTAAAGACAGTTTATGAGAAAAATATTTTATTGTATATTTATTTTACTCTTTATCTTTTTAACTTCTTGCCAACGAGTTATAATTAATAAAACTGCGGCAGCGCAGACTGTGGCGCAAACGGCGACTCATCACTCACAATGGACATGGACAGACGTTGAACTTAACGGCATGGGCTGGATAACAGGGCTTGTCGTGTGTCCGTCTCCTCCGTATCAAATTTACGCAAGGTCTGATGTTGCCGGAGTTTTTCGTTACGACAGGAGAACTCAGCGTTGGGTGCAACTGCTTGACAGTTTTGGGCTTGACGATCGTAATGTTTATTCGGTTGACGGACTTGCCGTAGATCATGTTAATGGAAATATTTTATATTTTGCAGGCAATCCAACAAATGCGGCAGGCGAAATTTGGAAAAGTGTAAATGCAGGAGAGAGTTGGCAGCCTACAGGTTTGTCTGATGTTGCCAAAGTTTACATGGGCGGTAATGACGATTATCGCAGCGATGTAGGTGAACGGATCGCAGTTGATCCCAATAACGGTAATGTAATTTATTTTGGCTCACGCAGAGACGGGTTATGGCGTAAAATCGCGAATAACCCCTGGGAAAAAGTTTCGGGGATTCCGCAGTTCGCAAGAGCTATTAATACTTCGATACCTGGTTATACATTTATCGCTTTTGATAAAAATGGCGGAACAACCAATATTAATGGTGTTACTGTAACATCGACATTTTATGTTGGCGCGTTTCTATGTGTACAAGATCCATCCGAAAACGGCGTATACAAAACTCAAGACGGAGGCAGGACATTTGTTCAAATGCAGCTGCCGCAACCATCGCCAAGTGGACATTTTCGCCATCCGCTTCGAGGAGCAGTAAATGCAGACGGCATATTCATAACAACAACTGAGCACGGTATTTTGCGCGGAACCAGAAACTCCAATGCGCTTACTAATGTTGTTAACGCAGAGAATTTATCAGGTCTTGCTGTTAATCCTGACGGCAGAAGATTTACAGTACTAGGAAATGCAAAGGAACATCCTGTTTATTTTTCTGATGTTTCTGGACAAAACTGGACAAATATACCTCAGCGCAACGGGATAAAAATACCGTATCAAAATGATGATTGGTGTCACCCTGAGCGAGGCGGATATATAATCGACCCGGCAGACAGAAGCGGAAGAACAGCGTTTGCAGGAACGGGTTTTGGTGTTATAAAAACTGTTAATCTTGCAGCATCAGAAAGAGAAGTTGTTTGGGATGATCATACACAAGGAATGAGTATTTTGTGCGTTAGTACGGTAAAAGCCGCTCCCGTAAGAGACGGACACGATTTACATGCGGCAGTTCTTGATATGGGCGGATTTTCAATAAGAGATATAAAAAGAGTTCCAACTAGCCGTCTTGCAGCTAACAATGCAGGAACTTTTAATGTTGAATGGAATATTCCGTTGACAGGAATTACGGGAATGGATTATTCGTATTGGTTTCCCAAGAATATGGTTTATGTAGGCTGGCATGAATTTGGTTATTATACGGATTTTGCTTTAAAGTTCGGCACGACAACAGACGGCGGTAATACGTGGAATGAAATTTCCATACCGCATACGGGGAAAAGAGCAGTTGGTCTAGGAAGGGTTGAATCTGCAGGTGTGATTGCAATGTCATCGAAGAATCCAAACAATCTAGTATATTCACCGACAGGCGGTTTTGTTCGGTACAGCATGGACATGGGAAAAACCTGGCATGATGCTTCCGCAAATATTGCGCAGGGAGTTGGTACAAAGTTTTTTATGGATTCAAATCTGAATGCCATGTATGAACGCCTTATGCCTTTTTGGACAGCGCAGAATATCGTATCGGATAAAATTAACGGAAATGTTTTTTATTTATTTACGGTAAAAAACGGCATGTCGGCAGAGTTCTGGCGCAGCGATAATGGCGGCAGGACATGGAGAAGAACATATACAAGGCACGAAAATGCACCAGACGGAATAAATTCTGTCGCTCTTCCGTTTACGAACGTAAGAGTAAACCCTGCTAAAGAAGGTGATGTTTTTATCGCAATAAGACCCGGGCACGACGGCGAAGATTCACAAAGACCTTTTGATTACAAACCTTTGTGGCGTTCTACTGACAGAAACTGCACAAACTTTGAAACAGTAGACGGCGTGCAATTTGCTATTGATGTCGCGTTTGGCAAAGGCGACAGTCCCGACGTACCGTATATTTATATTTACGGTAAAGCAAATAACGAGGACATATTCGGCGTATATCTTTCCAAAGACGATGCAAGAACATGGACAAGAATAACAAGCGAAAACCAGCAGTTTGGCAGGGTTCAAGGTTTGGAAGCCGACATGCGCTATAGAAACAGGGTTTTTCTTTACACAGGCGGTCGTGGAATTGTTTGCGGACAGACTGTAAATTTTACCAAAGAATGGGATGACTGGTATGACTGGAGATAAAATGAAAATATATAAGTTTTAAATAACTTTTACATAATAATAGAACCCAAAATTAGAGTCAAATTTTTATTTGCTGATAAAAGTAAAAAGCCTCTACTAGCCATTTTACCCGGTAATTTATATAATCACTTCATGCTGCCGAAATTAATAAAATATATTCTTAAAGAATCTCCGCAATCACAGGATTTAACAATTTACGGTTGGGTAAGAACAAAGAGAGACATGAAAAACCTGGTCTTTGTTGAAGTTTATGACGGTTCTTGTTTTGCAGGTATTCAATGTACATTTGACAGAAATACAGGTTTCAGTGAACAGGTTGAAGAACAGCTTGAAGCTGTAAGCACCGGAGCTTCAGTTAAAATAAGCGGAAAATTGATTTCATCTCCGGCAAGCGGGCAGGCAGTGGAAATTATTGCAAATTCCATTGTTTTATTGGGAGATGCTCCTGCTGAAACAACAGCTGACATTCAAGCATATCCGCTGCAAAAAAAACGTCACTCCCTGGAATTCCTGCGGGAGATAGCTCACCTGCGTCCAAGGACAAATATGTTTGGAGCTGTTGCGCGCCTTAGAAGCCGTTTATCTTTTGCAATACACAAATATTTTCAGGAGAATGATTTTCATTATCTGCACACACCGATTATTACGGCAGGAGATTGCGAAGGCGCAGGATCAATGTTTCAGGTAACAACTCTTGATTTAAATAAAGAAAAAAATAAAAATATTGATTATTCAAATGATTTTTTTGGAAAAAAAACATACCTTACAGTATCCGGTCAGCTTGAAGCGGAAACTTATGCAACTGCAGTTTCGCGTGTTTATACTTTTGGTCCTACGTTCAGGGCAGAAAATTCCAATACAACCCGCCATCTTGCAGAATTTTGGATGGTGGAACCTGAAATTGCTTTTGCTGATTTAGAAGACAATATGGCTTTAGCCGAAGATTTTTTAAAATACATTTTTAATGCAGCGTTAAACGAATGTGAAGATGAATTAAAATTTTTTGACTCTTATGTCGAAAAAGGAATAATAGAAAATCTTCAAAATGTTATTAATGCAAAGTTTTCGCATATTACATATACAGACGCTGTAAAAGAATTGGAGAAAGCTGCTATATCCAGCAGTAATCTATTTGAGTTTAAACCGCTTTGGGGTTGTGACTTGCAAAGTGAACATGAAAAATTTTTAACGGAAAAAGTAACCAAGGCACCTGTAATTGTTACAGATTATCCAAAAGATATAAAAGCATTTTATATGAAACAAAATGATGACGGTAAAACAGTGCAAGCTATGGATGTACTGGTTCCAAGATTGGGTGAAATAATCGGCGGTTCTCAGCGGGAAGATGATTTAAAAAAGCTGGAAAATCGCATGAACGAAATGGGATTAAAACCTGATGATTATTCATGGTATCTTGATCTTCGCCGTTATGGAAAAGTGCCTCATTCAGGATTTGGTCTTGGCTTTGAGCGGCTTATACAGTATATAAGCGGTATGGCAAATATTAGGGATGTGATTCCTTTCCCGCGTGCAGTGGGACAAGCGGAATTTTAATGAAGAATTTTTACTGGAGGATTGTATCATGCGGTATATCAGTTACTATTTCGTGTTGGTTCGTGTGGTTTGTGGTTAAAAAATGAATTATTTTAAATGGTTATTAATATTTATATTACCAATAAATCTTTTTGCACAGATATTTCACACGCCGCCGGAACTGGCTCCGTATATTGAATATGCGCCCGAAATTATTTCCAAAGCGGCAGTTTTAATAGATGCGCAAACAGGAGCGCTGCTTTATTCAAAAAATCCTGATTTGGAAATTCCTCCTGCTTCTCTTGCCAAACTTATGACCATGCACCTTGTTATGAAAGCGGTAGAGGAGGGCAGAGCTTCGTTAGACGAGCTAGTGCCGATAACTGCGGAAAGCTGGGCGCAAAATCAGCCGCGCCGTTCTAGTTTAATGTTTTTAGAACCAGGGCAAACTGTAACGTTACGTGAAATTATGCTGGGTCTTGCTGTTTCTTCCGGAAATGATGCGGCTGTTGCGGCGGCTTTGCGCCTTGCGCCAAGTGTGTCAATTTTCAGCGCTATGATGACGCAGGAAGCCAGAAATATGGGTTTACATACAACACGTTTTGTAGATGCATCGGGAATATCGCATTTAAACAGGACAACAGCCGCCGAATTTACTTTATTCTGCAGGAATTATTTAAACATGCATCCGTATAGTCTTGAAGATTTTCATTCGGTATTAACATTTGCTTATCCATTGGCAGCTAATGTACAGGGAAGACGGCAGCTTAATCCAAGAACAATTACACAGAATAACGGAAATATTCTTTTAAGAACTTTTCCCGGTGTTGACGGTTTAAAAACAGGTTATATAGGTGCATCAGGTTACAACATTGCTCTTACAGCGCAAAGGGATCAAACGCGTTTTATACTAGTTCTGCTTGGAGCTCCTTCGGAACGAGGCGGAAGCCGTATACGTGCAGCGGACAGTACACGTCTTTTAGAATGGGCATTTGATAATTTTAAAACAGTTTATTTTACAATAGATAATAAAGAAAAAGAAGAATTACTTACAGCTCCTTTATGGAAAGGAAAAGAAAATAATATTAAATTAAAACTTGCAGGTCATTTAACCTTTACATCTCATGTAAACAGGGCAGATAAAATAAAATATGAGGTAGTATTACCGGAATTGCTGATTGCTCCAATACTCGAAGGCACATCTGCAGGGTATCTTTACATTACAGATGAACAAGGCGAATTGAGCCGTATTCCGCTTGTAACAGCAGAATCAGGCGAAAAAGGAAATATATTTAAAAGATTGTGGCACTCGGTTTTATTGCTGTTTAAGAAATAAAAATATTTACTTTTGAATAATAATACTTTCTTGCACTGACAATTTTATGATTTTTACGAAAAAAACTATCCTTTTTTTACACTATATATATAAGAACATCAATAGGAGCAGTTTATGAAGACAAAACATATAGAAACAATACGAAAACAGCTTAAGGTTGCTCTTTCGACAATTTCATTATACAACAGCAGCCATAAAGAAGAAATAAATCACATTAATGATATATTTAATAAGATTACTTTAAGAGAAGAAGAAAAACTTGCTATGAAATTTATGCTTTCATCAGATAAAAAAGATCAAAAAATTAGTAAATTTTACGAAAAAATAGATTTAAAAGATCCAAAAATCCTGCTTGAACAATACAAAGTACTTCTATTAACCGCAATGATATATAATCCCTATTTTTATTCAATGGCTGTTAATTATAGAGGGTTTATTGACACAAATCTTATTATTAGAGAAGTAGAGAAGAAGAAATTTCGAAAAAATTTTGAAATTAACGAGGTTGTATATGACAGTTAATAAAAGTATTATTTCAGCAATATATAATTACAAAGAAGAAACGAATAAAGATGAAGATAAACAAGTAATATTTATTCCATGTTTATTCATTCATGAACAGCTTATTTTTGCCAGTTTTATCCATTATTTTACAGAAAATAAATTCTTTAGAAGTTTTGTAAACCAATGGGGAGATAAGTCAGGGTATGATTGGAATAAAGTACTTGATAATTTTTACGGAGAGATTGATAAATTTAAAATGCTTATGATTCTTATTCAGGGAGCTATCGATAATATTGAATATTCTGAAATGCTGTCAATGGATGTAATCAAAAGAGAAAACATGATATTTGCAAATAAAGTATTAAAAATGATTAATGCCGCAGAAAAACGAATATGGAATCTTCTTCAAAGAGAAAAATTTCTAGCTCTAAAATCTAGAATTATGAATTTTAACAGTCTCGTTACAATGCTTAAAACACATGAACCCAGATTGATTTTTAACCAAATTGCATTATACTCACAATTAGATATTATTGTCGAGAAATTTGGAACTTTGCAGCTAAAAGCTGAGTAAAAGGAAATTATGAAGGAATTACAAATATGGATAAAAAAGGATATTGCTGCGTGATTTTAATTAAAAAGGAATTCTTATGAAAAATATACATATAATTATATTTTTATTTATTATTACATTACCTCATGTTAATGGACAAAATAATTTAAAGTTTAATTATTCATTTGAGGATTGTGAACCTATTATTAGTTCATTGATAAGTTCGATAGGTCAAGATTTACCTTCAGGAGTTTTAATAAACGAGCAAGGTTATTATTATGTTGGAGGTACATATAAGATTTTGTTAAATACTTCTGCTATTGATCTTGATGCAGGTTATTATTATAAAAAATGTGATAGAAATAAAATTATGGAGTCGGCATTTTATGTTTATATAAATGAATTATCATCGTTTTATACTACATTAATTATAAATCAATGGGATGAACAATTAAGAAATATGGGTGCAAAAATGATTAATGCATATCGAGAAGATTCAGGAGATACTATTGAATATGAACTTAATGGATATAATATACATTTGAGGATTGTTCCACAAATAGCCCGTATTTCTTTTTCTGTTATAAAAGATTGATAATATTGACATATATTTCGATGTATATTAATATTTTATTAGGAGTATACAATGATTGTAAATTGTAAAAAATGTAATAGCGAATTTGAAATTATTGAAGTCTTTGGAGGTGAAGATGTAACTACAGAATGTCCTAATTGTGGATATGAAAATAAAGGGAATATAATAAATTCAAAATTTATCACAGAGGATACAGAAAGCACATTTCAAGTAAAAAAACTGAATATTTTTGTTAAGATTTTACGTTGGTTTATTGGTATTGTTTTGATGATAATTATGTTAAGCTATATTTTAAATATTGTTGAATTTGGAAAATCTGATAATCCTTTTCTATATTATCTATTAGCTTTTATAGCAGGAATTGCTATTATTCCTCCAATGCGTTCAAAAACAAATCCTAAGATAAATATTATTATATTTGCTGTTAGTTTTATTGCGTCAATTGGAGTTTTTTATTTTTTAAGATAGGAGTTGTTTTATGAAAAGTTTAATTTTTATCTTAACTTTCTTATTTTTTAACATTTTATTATTTCCACAAAGTGAAAATAATTTTGTGTATATCAATAACGGTAGTTTTATTATGGGTAGCCCTTCTAATGAAGCTGGTCGTGAGAATGATGAAAGTCCCCAACGACAAGTAACCATAAGTTCATTTTATATATGTATTTACCCAATAACACAAAATGAATATCAAGAAATTATGAATTCAAACCCAAGTTATTTCAAAGGAGATAATCTGCCTGTTGAAAATGTAAGTTGGTTTGATGCAATAGAATATTGTAACAGGCGCAGTATAAGAGATGGATTAACTCCTGTTTATACGATAACTGATGTAAGAGATACAGAAGGCAGAATGCTTAACAGGAATGTAATTTGGAATCTAAATGCTAATGGTTATCGACTTCCAACTGAAGCAGAATGGGAGTATGCTTGTCGTGCAGGGACATTGACTGCATTTAATACTGGAGAAAATATAAATAAAGATAATGCTAATTTTAGTATTTATTACCAAAAAACAACGCCTGTAGGAAGTTTTGAACCTAATGCATGGGGATTATATGATATGCATGGAAATGTTGGGGAATGGTGTTGGGATTGGTATGGAAATTATCCAGGAATTGAACAAACAAATCCTACAGGACCAACTTCTGGTCGAGCTCGAGTTGTCAGGGGAGGCATGTGGCATAAAAATTGGCAGGGTATTCGTTCAGCAAGTAGGGACAGGTATATACCTACATATGGCTGGTTCAATATGAATACTAATATTGGTTTACGAGTTGTGCGTAATGCAGAATAAAGAGTAAAATTCACTTTAGCGCTAAGATTTTCTATAATTAATCATTTTCCGGAAAAAATTAATCGGTTTTTCATACTATATTACTAGGAGAAAAATCATGAAAAAATGCGTTATTTTACTTACTTTTTTAAGTTTAATTAGTCTAATCGGATGTGATAATTTATTATTAAATGAAGATTATACATTCAAGACATGGGATGGGGATGTTTATTCTCATACTTCAAAGTCTATACAAATCTACAAAATTAATAATTCAGGACAAATTTCATTAAATGATCTTAATGGAAATTATGTATATTCTGTTGCTATTAATAATGCGCCGCGTTATGTAGCTTATACTGATGCTGGAAGTATTTCATCATATACGCTTAATGGAATAAAATATCAAGTTGCAATGAATGGAAGAAGTCTTATTGAAAATTTAAATAATAATTACAATGATGATTCTTATATCGAACAAGGTGATAGAATTCCTCTTCAATTTGACAAACAAATAGCCAGTGAATTTAACGCAAATCCGCCTCCTCTTCCTGTTGTATCTATGGATGGGCGTTCTTTAAAGATAATGCCATTTATTCCGCCTGCAGTCGGGGATAAAAGACTTTTTTGGTTAGACGATTTTGATCGTCAATATGCATGGAAGCAAAAACAGGCAACATTAGTTGCTGTTTCGAATCATGCCAATATTTGGATTATTGATGAATACTTTGATAATAATTCAACTAGTACTGTTGATAATAAAATAACAACTGCTCAAGCAAGAGCAATGGCACAGAAATTTGATGAAATATATAGATATACAACTCCAATTTTTGGTTATGAATATGGTGGTGCGTCTGATAGTTCGCAGCCTGGCGGTGTAGATGGTGATAAAAGAGTTCAAATTCTAGTATACGATATAGGAGGAGCAGGAGCGTCAGGAAGTAATATTGGATATTTTTGGAGCAAGGATTTTTATTCTAATGAATACCTTCAATCAATCGGATCAAGTATTAAATCTAATAATGCAGAAATATTTTATATAAACAGTTATTGGCTGGATTCAAGACCTGAAACTGTATATTCAGCATTAATCCATGAATTTATCCATTTAATAAATTTTAATGAAAAATTTATTAAGAATAATACAAGTTATGCCATATGGTATACCGAAATGCTTGCTATGCTTGGTGAAGATATAATTGGGCCTATGATTGGAATTAGACCCAATAATTCCGGTCATCCCATTTCTATGCGAATACCTTATACATTGGGTCTTTATACCTGTGATCCGTTTTTTTGGACAGGTTCCAAATCTTATGGCGTTACTTATGGTTTTGGTGCATATTTGGCGCGAAATTTTGGCGGAGCTGCTATTGTTAGAGAGATTGCTAAAAATAATAAGGTCAATTTTGAATCAATATCTTCTGCTCTTTCTGTTTTTAATCCGGGTATGACTTTTATTAATTTAGTGGAACGTTATTATGAAGCATTTATTTGTAATGATACAGAAAATCAAGGAACAGCTTCATTTAATAGAACTGTTTCTAATTTTATAGATGGCTTTCAATATACTTTATACGGATTTGATATTTTTTCAATGAATAGAGTAAATGTCGCTTTGAATCTGGGTGTTATCAGTTATTGGAGTTCGAATGAAAAAGGTCCTTTCCTGTATGGTCTTAATCAGAATTTTATTCTAGATTATTATTCATTTATTTTGCTTTCATGTGCAGATTGGCAGAATATTAGCGGTGATTTGATTGTTGATGTAAAAAAACCAAACGCCGCATCCGTGAATAAACATTTGGTTGTTAGATAGACAGGAGGTTAAAATGAAAAACATTTATTTTATATTTTTACTTTGTTTTTTTAGTATTTTTGCTTTTGGGCATGAAGATCAAAACCGGAGTCTAATTGAAACAATTATTATTGATCCGGCACATGGCGGAAGAGATTCAGGCGCAGTAGGCAAACACATAATAGATGATGAAGAAAAGAAGAATATAATAAAAAATAATGGTTACTTGACATAATAAAAATATTTATGTACAATATCTACAGAATATTTTTTAAATATAATTAAAGGATATAATTATGAAAAAGGAAGCTTTTTATTTAATAATTGGAATATTACTTATTTTCCCGATTAATAGCCAGGAAATACCAGATAATGTGAATATTGCAAGAGGACAATTCTTTTCTATTACCTTACCGAACGGATGGGTAGAAACAAATAACCATGAATATTTAAATAGTTTTGATTATTTGTTAGGTTTTGATCATGATATTGAAGGTTTTTCTCGCTATGGATTTATGGATATTAATAATGATGAAAATTTTTTATATGTTTCTGAATTAAAAATACAAGGTAATATTTCAACTGAAGAAATGATGAAAATGATTGATAGCCCTGCAAAGAAAACAAACATAGGAAATAATGAGTTCTATATTATAGATGAACCATTTTTTTATGACTTTAGTACTGTAAGATCCGCATTTATTATTAAGAATAAAGTATGGTTTACATTTATTTTTTTATTAAGTAATTCAAATTTAGATGTTGCAGATAGAGCATTTGAAGCAATTGAATTTATGGAAAAGGCAAAACCAGTATTCAAAGACGGTTTTATTTATGGACTTCGATTACCGTATATTGGTATATATAATATTTTTGCAAAAGAAAAAATAATTCTTAATTCCATTTCTAAAGAAGAAGAAACTAGTGAATATAGAGTTGGTGCATATATTGGATTAGCAATTTGGTTAATAATAATTGCTATAATTGTTAATTTAGTAAAAATTATTAAAAGAAAAATATAAATATAAGATATAAAAACTAAAAAAAGTTTTCATAGATTTATCTTATGTTATTTTTTGAAGTTTTTATATAAAATATTATTGAAATAATTAAAAATGTGTGATAAGATGATTATAAATCATTTGGAGGATTGTATGAAAAAATGTGTATTTGTTATGGTCATTATTATATTTGGATGTATAGTGACATGGGCAAACCCGGTAGCCGGCGTTCCCGGTGTAGTATCGTATGAAGAAAGTCTTACAGTATTTTTTGACAGCGAAAATAACGCTATACGTTGGATAGAAACCCAAATGGATTTCATGGCACATCGTGAAGTTCCCGCAGCGCAGCGTCGTATTATGGGAGCAGTATTGGAAAATATGATACCTATTCTCCAGGATATAACAATGTGGGATACAGATTTTTGTGTCATTATTTCTAGGTCAACTTCACCGGGTGAAAGTATCCTTATGTTGTACGTGCGGGGTACATTGACTAGGTTATGGAATTACTGAGACTTTAATATTGTTTTCTAGAAACCAGCTTCACTATTTAACAACGAATCATTTTTAGTTAATTCTTTTAAATACTTTAGTGAAGCAGCGAAGCGTTTCGTGGGTTAAGTGTAGTATGTCAAATAAAATATTTTTAACATTTTTAATCTGATGTCCAATAACATGCTTTTTCACTACCGCTACCATTTGTAATAATTATATTATAAAATGTCAAACCTTTAACGAAAAAATTATACTTTCTTATATTACCTTCTATTAACATTATTTCTTATATATAGTATGAAAAAGGGGAGGGTTTTTTATCTTCTAGTTATTTATATAAAAATATTGTTTCTATCTGGAAAATTCTTCAAATATTTCATTTGTATCCCTTAGATTTCTTAGATAAATATTATTAGTTTCAAATCTATATTCAAATATTGTAAAATTATCTATAGAACTTATTGTACCGCCTGGTACTTGATAATTAAATGGAGCATATAAACATATATATTTCTCATTCATAAAGTATCGACCATTATAAATAGTAATACCATTATCAGAAAACATTGTTAAATGATCATTATTAAATTTTATCAATATTTTATTATCTCTGAACCAATCACCATTAAATTGTGATGTATAAAACGCTCTTGTTAATCTTTCTGTTGTATTTGAATCAGACATAGTTATTATATCATTAGTAATCTGATAAGTATACCTTAATATTAGGTCTTCTCTGGAAGTCATACCACCACCGTTAAAGTAATTAAAATAAGATCTTGTAAAATTGATAATAATTTGATTAGAATTATATTCAAAAGTTCCTCTATGCTCTTGATGACCAAGTTGTATCATTCCAGGATTTTGTTCACGATACCGAATACCCATTTCTCCAGGAAAAAATTCATCAATAGCGTCCCTTATTCTATGTCTAACAACTGTTCCATCATTGTAAAATAGCCATGTTGTTGCATCTTCGCTAATCCAAGCTCCTTCAAGTGGATTGGCTGATAAATAAAAATTGATATTTACTATAATAATAAATAAAACAAAACATTTTCTCATATTCGTTTCTCCTCATATATAGAATTATAAAATGTAATTATTTAAATTATACATTATTTTTAAAATATGTCAACCATAACATTTTCTTTGTATCATCAACAATGTTGTTATTGAGAATTCTAGGTTTATTAGAGGTTATTATATTTAGCTAGTAATTTTCTCATCAATATTGTAAATAAAAAAATATTCATTAACCTGAGCAGTGTCGCCATTCGATAGAGTTCGTGAACGAGATCACCGCTTCAACTCCGGCTTGCTCGACCATAAATAAGTAAAACAATAACAATTTTATCGATAATTTATTGACTTTTACAATAATCTCTATATATAATTTTAAAAAGGAGAAATTTTATGTGGTTTTTGTTAATTTGCATTTGGATGATCCCTGGTATTTTTATTGCAATGCGAGCAAGAGCGCAAGGGCGTTCATTTCCATTATTTCTGGTTCTTGGTTTTATTTTTGGTCCAGTATTTGGGAGTATTATTTTAATCACTGTTGGAAAAAAATTACGTCCCAATGAAGTTGAGGCTGCAAACGCTAGGATCAAGCTAGAAAATATAAATTCTGATTCTAGATTTTGTGTGAATTGTAATTGTAAGATAAATTTAAATGGTCCATTTGAAGGAAATGAATTAATTTACGAAACGCAAGATAAGGGTGAAACAACTATTGATAATATTAGTGAAATGAAAGTAAAAACATTCTTTGTATGTGATAATTGTGTAAAGGAACATATGACTACAGGGATTATTTCTGGATGCATCGCTATGGGAATTTCTTTAGTACTTGCAAGTCCATTAATTCTATTGATTTTATCCGAATTTATTAATGATTTATATTCTATAAGTAGAAAAATTGAATATTTTTTCTTAGATATTCCTTTATTGTCGTATATTTTACAAGCTATTATTGTTATTTCAGCATTAGTTTTTTTTATTATATTTATTACTACGATAATAGGAATAATTAAAAAGTTACTTTTCAAACATGAAAATGCAAAATATTATAGAAAAGAAATATTTGCTGTAGCTAAATTAAAGACCCCAGAATATATTGCCAAATTACAAAAAGGTAAAAAATTAAATTCTTTTGATGTCTGATAAAGTACATGGTATTTTGCCATTTGCTGTACTTATTTGAAAATTTGTATTATCCGCAACTATGTGAATAATAATGGAATTTCTTTTTTGACTTTGTTGTTAAAAAGATGAAAGAGACTGGCTAAATAAATCTACTGTTACTAAACCATCAGTCAGCAAAACCAAAATACTAAACTTTTTCATGTTACCCTCCTAAAGGTATTGTTTCTTATATATTATAGTATGAAAAGGGGAAGTTTTTTCTAATAATATGGAGATATTTCGGGAGATTGAGCGAAGCGATCAACCTGACAAAACAGGAATCCGAATCTCCGAATAGGTGGCGTAATGCTAATCGTGTGTTAAGGTGGAGTATTACAATAAGGTTCACTATTTAGATAATTAATCTATTAATTTCCTATATGACTCAAGAGATGGACGAGCTGCTAGAGGCAGTTTGAAATTTGGATAACATATTTCGTAATATTTATTTTCAAACTTTATGATATAATTATCAGTTCCAAATATATAACCGCTGTAAGATACTATAAATAATCTATTTTTTTCTAAGATTAAAGAGCCAATAAAATTATCATATTTTAACTTTGACGGAAAAATAAAATTGTAATAATATTTAAATAATTCATCAAATGTTTTTGGTTCAGAAATCGAATATACTTCTTCTCTGTTTTTTAACCAAGATTCTTTATATAAATGCTCTCTATAATCTGGATTAAAATATTCATCTTTAGATAAATTATAGAAGATTTGCCAATCCGCTTCTGCTTTTTTATTCCATTCTTTAGATTAAACATTTCATTATTATCAATATTCATTAATTTGTTAATGAGTTCTATATAATATTGTATATTTTTTCTTCCAACTCCTGCAATATTTTTATTTTCCCTTCTATATTATTTTTCTAAAAAATATCAAATATTCCCATATTTTTCTCCTAATTTATTAAAGGGAACCTCTAAAAACCTAGATAATTTCCTATTTCTTTGTAACTATAATAATTTTAGATTAACTTTTAGATTTTATCAACAAAAAAATTATTAAGTCAAATAATTTTCCGTTTTT
>WQYB01000058.1 GCA_009781475.1 Treponema sp. | reverse complement strand
GATAAATATGATCCAAAAGATTATCGTGTTTATCTGGTTGTTTCCCGGCAATTGTTGATTGATACCCAATTCAACTCTGTCATTTGCGCTCCGGTACACACTAAATACGAAGACCTTCCGACTCAAGTCGATGTAGGTGCTGACGAAGGGTTCAAACATGATAGTGCAATCTATTGTGATTATCTGGTTAGTATCCCAAAACATCTACTGACTAACTTTGTCAGCTCGCTCTCTAATGCCAAAATGGAAGAAGTCAATAACGCTCTGCGCATTGCGTTGGCTGTTTAATCCAGGTGTTATAGTCTTAGGTGTGTCATGTATGCAAAAAATGTTTATTTCTATATTATTTCATTTTAAACATAAAATTAACCTAAATCATTTTCAATACCTAACATATCCAATTATAAAGAGTAAATATTACTTTATCACGCTTTATTTTTATGTACCTCTTTTTATGATTTTATATATTCTTGTTATTACAATTATAATACCAATTGTAAATGTAAGAATAAAATAAATCCACATACGTAATTGTTTTACATTTTCAACCATTAAAATATATGGAAAAAGAGCAGCAAATGCGTTTGCTACACCATGCGCAACAAGACCGGAAAACAAACGATTGCCTGATTCTTTAATAACCCACGAAAAAAAGTATGAATAACCAATACACATAATCATAAATCCAAGGAAACTCATATATTTTTGAGTTGATCCAACCACAAACCATAACGGAAGATGCCATACTGCCCATATAATTCCAAGAATTAATCCGCCAATAATTAAACCATATTTTTTTTCAAGATATGGCATTATATATCCGCGCCAGCCAATTTCTTCCTGACCGCCGCCTAAAAAAATCATCATAAGAATGTATATTGGGAAAATATATATACTCGGCAAATATGTTGATACACTTTCTTCTCCGAAAAATTCAGGTATAATCCATGATATAATACTAGTAAGACTTAAAACAAGAAAAATTGATAACCAAACTTTCCAGCCAAATTTTACTGATAAAAATGATTTAAAGAATTTTTTTATTGCTCCTTTACCTTCAATAGTGAGTATAGAAATAATTGCACCTATAATAGGTCCATTAGCTCCCAAAAACATTAATGCAAATTCTATTCCAAATGAAGGAAATACAACATCCTGTGTATTACCCTGGCTAAGAAATACAGCTATACCCCAAAATAACCATGACCATAAAAATGTAAATACAAAAAACCTGATAGGTACTTTATTTTCCATATAATTCTCCTTAAACCCTCTAAAATAAAATTTGTCTTTACTAATTTTCTGTCTTATGTAATTATTATCAGACATAAAAATTAAATCAATACTTTATACAAAAGTGCTACAAAGCGGTAAATTTGTGACAGAAAAAAGTGTCACAAAATAGCTTGTTTGCGACAAAGGAAATAAAATATGGCTGATGAAAAAGTAAATTCAAGTGCTTTATTGTCAAAAGAATTTATTATAGAATCTTTTTTAGATATGCTTGCTGTGAAGCCTATATCTTCTATATCAATTTCTGAAATTGCAGAAAACGCAAAAATTGACAGACGTACTTTTTACAGGCATTTCAAAACAAAAAATGATGTAATAAAATATTATATCAATAAAGTTTCAAAACAATTTGAAGAAAAAATGTTAAATTATAATGTCAAGGATATTTATTCAAATACAAAATCAATCTTTGAAGTATTGTTTATTATGAAAGAAACCTTGCTGATACTGCATAAACAAGGTTTACTGGATTTGTTTTTATCTGAATTCAAAATTATCTATGAAAAATATTATTATAAATATGTAAGTCCGGAATTATTAAAACTGGATAATATTGATTATTTTATGGCACATGAAATAGGCGGCGAAGCTGAAGTTGTTAAAATGTGGATAACTAAAGGTTGTACTTACTCACCGGATAAAATGGGTAAGATGTTCAAGGATTATATTTCATTAATAAAAGAAACTTTTTAATCTATTATCGTTATTTCAGTATCGCTGTTTTAGAACTGCGTTCTGTTATATTGCATTATTTTACAAAATATTGTATAAAGATTATTAACATGAGTACGTTGTTTTTAGTCAACATCGCTATCGAAATATCGTGCAGCGTTATATGCCTTGTGATCATGATCGGCATTATAGTCGGGGATGGTCTGCGCGGCCGCTTGAACCGGTTGTTTATTTGGATATTGTTTTCCAATACCGCGCTTATGCTGAGTGACACGCTGGCGTTCTTTTCTATCGGCAAGACGGCAACGCATTTTTTTGTGACAAACTTTATTGGTAATTTATTTACGTTTTTATTCAGCTATGTGGTCATCGCATGTTTTTCAAATTGGCTCAATATTTATTTGGCGTCAAAATATACCATCAAACGCACAGCGGTATATATAATATACGGCGTTTGCGGCTTTGGCATCGCCATGACTTTATTTTCACTTTTCAACGATATGTATTTCATTATAGATGAAAATAACATCTACCATAGGCAGAGTATGTATTGGCTGTCGCAGGTGATCGGGGTAGTCGGAATGGCACTCAACTCAATAGAAATTATACGGCGGCGTAAATATTTCAACCGGGTAGAAATGCTGGCACTCGGCTCGTACATTGTGTTCCCGATTATCGCGATTATCATTCAAATGCTGTACTACGGCTTTGTATCGGTCTATATATCATCAACGCTGACCATTATTTTTATTTTCATTGGTATGCAGGCGCAGTATTCCAAAACATTAAAAGAAAAAGAATTGCAGCTCACACAGCAGCGTATCGCTGTTATGCTTTCGCAAATCCAGCCGCATTTTTTATATAATGCGTTAGCGGGCATCCGAAGTCTTTGCAAGACGGATGCGGAAGCGGCAAGGGATGCGCTTGTGAAAATTTCAAAATACTTACGGAGTAATATGGATTCTTTGATGAATCAAACCCTAATCGATTTCAAAAAAGAGCTTGAACACACGGACATTTATTTGTCGTTGGAAAAAATGCGGTTCTCAGACAGGATTAATATCGTACATGATATAACTGTTCATAATTTCAAGCTGCCCGCACTGACACTCCAGCCAATCGTTGAGAATGCGGTACGGCATGGTATAACAAAAAAAGTAAACGGCGGTACGGTTACGATTAAAACAGAAGAAACCGGCGACAGTTTTATAATCACGGTAACAGACGATGGTATAGGTTTCGATCCGGCTGCTCCGATAGACGACGACGAAAGCCATGTCGGTATTGAAAACGTAAGGAGCCGCTTAAACATGATGTGCGGCGGAACGCTGGATATACAAAGTTTATCAGGAACAGGTACAACGGCGGTAATTACAATTCCGAAAGGAGCTGACTCAGTATGAATATAATAGCGGTTGATGATGAAAAACTTATCCTTAAAGAATTCAGGGATACAATCAAGGAGGTTATCCCGGATTGTACACTCAGCTTGTTTTTCCGCGCGGACATGGCTTTGGAATACGCCGAAAACAATTTAACGAACATAGCTTTCCTTGATGTGGAAATGCCCGGCATGAACGGGATTGATCTTGCCAGACGGCTGCGGGAAATCAACAGCGAAACAAATATTATTTTTGTTACCAGTCACGAAAAATACAGTTTACCGGCTTTTTCTGTGCACGCTTCTGGTTTTTTGGTGAAACCTTTTACAAGCGAGGATATAACGAAAGAAATGAAAAACCTCCGGCGTCCTGTTGATCGAAAATCAGACGTTAGAATTTATGCGCAGACATTCGGTAATTTTGAAGTCTTTTCATATGGGAACGCACTCAAATTCAGCCGCAGCAAAACAAAGGAGCTATTTGCCTATTTAATCGATCGGAACGGAGCGTCCGCCAGCACGAGAGAACTATGTGCATTATTATGGGAGGATAAACAAGACACGCCTAATTTGATGTCATATTTGCGGAAGTTGATAGCTGATTTGACAAAAACGCTAAGAAGCGCAGGCTTAGACGATATTATTGTCAGACGTTACAACAGCATTGCTGTCGTCCCCGAAAAAATCGTATGCGACAGTTATGGATTTATGAAAGGCGATCCCAGAAGTCTGAACGCTTACCGTGGTCAGTATATGGCGCAATACAGTTGGGCTGAGATTACCAACGGCATTATGGACAATGTACAATTAAATTATAAAAGATTAGCTAACGTAAACCCGATTACATTTTAGGAAACCTCCGTTTGCTTTGCGCGGGAAACTTCGTTGCAAGTTGCGCGGGGAACTTCGTTGCAAGCTGCGGAGGTTTTTATTTGTCCTGCTTTTGTCACGATGAATGTAGTATTAATGAATTTATTTAACCTAAAGCGTTTATATTAATTTATCTTCTCTAAAAACGCAAACACAATATCTCCAAGTCCTTTTTCCCGTTTTATTTCCTTGTATCCATTCTTCTTATATAAATATAAATTCTTTTCACTAATTGAACTTGTAAATAATTCAAATGTTTTGCATTCAAAATAAGTTTCAATTTCATTTAATAATTTTGAGCCGTATCCTTTATTTTGAAAATCAGGATGCACTATTAATTTACCAATATAAACACGGTTATCTTTTTCGTATGCTCTTATTGACCCCGCAATTTTATTATTTTCAACCAATTTAAGCATTATACAATTTTCAAACTCTTTTTCCAGTTCGTCTATTGTTTGTGTAAGGGGTTGTAATTTATAATCATTATGTATTTCCGCTTCACTTAAAAACGCGATTTTCTGCAATTCCAGTATTTTTATTAAATCTTCTTTGACTGCTTTTATTATTTCCATATTTTCTTTTTTTGCAGCTCCATATTCCATAAATTTGTTCCTTAATCGATACATGTATTAGAAAGTTTAACTTCTATTTTGGATACTAGTGATATTTTACAACAAATTTATCGTGTTTTACCATAGCTTTTGGTACAGATTTGGTACTATTCTGATTTAGTATTGGTATTTTAATTTAAAATACGTATAAAAATATTATAATATTTCGTATTATATATTGAAAAATAAAATAATATTAGTATAATGAAGCTATAATTTCTATAGAAAAGAGTATTGTGATTGAAAGATGAAAACTATATTCGTTGTAGATGACACTCATTTAAATCTAATAACCGCAAAAAACGCATTATCAGAGCAATATAATGTTCACACCTTATTGTCAGCTTTAGAAATGTTCGATCTTCTTAATGACATTAAACCAGATTTAATTTTATTAGACATATTAATGCCGAAAATAAACGGGTTTGAAACACTAAAGCAGCTGAAAGCTGACAAGCGTTATGCGGAAATCTCTGTTATTTTTTTAACTAGCAAAAAAGATGCAGATACGGAAGCTCTCGGTTTTAAAATGGGCGTAGTCGATTTCATATCCAAACCTTTTTCCAAACTTGTTCTCCTTAATCGTATAAAATTGCATTTGGAAATGGAGGAAACAATCCGGGACAGAACTGCTCAATTAGAACTTCGAACTCAAAAACTTTTGAGATTACAAAACAGTATGACATCAGTTTTAGCCAATATGGTAGAACAACGTGATAATTTAACAGGAAGACATATAGAACGCACGACAAAATATTTAAAAATATTATTAAACTCCATGCTTGATAACAAAGTTTATATTGACGAAATACATGGCTGGAATATAGAAATGGTTTCTTCGTCTGCACGCCTGCATGATATAGGTAAAATAGTAATCTCGGATATTATTTTAAATAAAACCGGAAAAATGACCGCGGATGAATTTGAAGTAATAAAAACACATACTACCGAAGGTGAAAAAATTATCGACAGTATTATAGCCGACTCAGGTGACGGCTACTTTTTACAAAACGCAAAATTATTTGCGGGCAGCCATCATGAAAAGTGGGACGGCTCAGGGTATCCGCGGGGATTAAAAGGTACAGAAATTTCCTTGCAGGGGCGTATTATGGCTATAGCCGATGTCTATGACGCACTTGTATCGGAACGTCCGTATAAAATTGCATTCCTTCACGAAGATGCTGTAGAAATTATTAAAGAAGGCAGCGAAAAACATTTTGATCCTGAATTGGTTAAAATATTTTTATTATGTGAAAAAGAGTTTATAAATGTGGTGACAGAATGACAGCAGTTATAAAAAATATAAAAGCAGGATTGTTTCTTATATGTGCTGTTTCTGGCTTTTTTACTTGTTCACAGCAGCAGTTACAGATACAGGAAAATCGCTTTGACATAATTTCTTTCCGTAACATACCCGGTATAACAGATGAAGAAATCGAAGCTATTGAAGCATTGAAAAAATCAAGGTCTCATCTGATTTACGGGAGCATGCCTTCTACAGAAGCGTTCACGCTGCCTGACGGAACAAATGCCGGGTTTACAACATTTTTCTGCAGTCTTTTGTCAGAATTATTTGGTATTCCTTTTGTTCAGGAGATACTCTCATGGGATACGATGAAGGAAAAACTTGATATTAAAACTATTGATTTTACCGGGGAACTAACCTCGACTCCCGAACGCGAATTGGAATATTTTATGACATATCCTATAGCAGAACGAAGTTTAAGTGTTTTTACGCCTGACCATGTAGTAATAACTGAGCTCAGTGATCTCAATAACCGCAGAATAGGATTTTATGCAGACACAATTACGGCTGAATCAATTTTGGCTGTTTATTCCGGATTAAATTTTGAAATTGTCGATGTATACGATGAACAGGAAATATTTAATAAAATAGCTTCCGGCGAGATAGAAATGTTTATCGATGAAGCTGCAGCAACGTTTATTTTAAGCGGCAATTTGATCCCTTATAATAATATTTTCCCATTAATATACACCCCTGTTTCCATGACCACGGCAAATCCAGAATTAGCGCCGGTAATTTCAGCTGTAAATAAATATATTACTGCAGGCGGAATTGATAAAATTTATGATCTTTATATAAAAGGCGATCTTGAATACGCAAAATTTGATTTTTATAAATCATTAACCGATACCGAAAAAGAATATCTTAATAATTTATTAAAGACCAATAAGAAGATACCCATATCTCTTGAAACCCATAACTATCCTGTCTCTTTTTATAATAGAAATGATAAATATTTTCAGGGGATTGCGCCTGATGTTTTGAGAGAAATTACCATGCTAGCCGGCATTGAATTTGAAAACATATCAGGGTCAGACGATTCATGGAATACAACACTTCAAAAACTTATTTCCGGCGAAGCAGCAATGGTTTCCGAACTTCTGCAGACCGAAAGCCGGATTGGCTCATTCTTGTGGCCTGAAAAACCATTAGCAACAACAAAGTATGTGCTTGTTTCAAAAATTGATTATCCTTTTTTGGAACCCTACCAGGTTATAAGGGCTAATGTTGGCTTAGTAAAGAACAGCGCTCTACAGGATGTTTTCCTTAACATGTTTCCTCATCATGACAAAATATTATTCTTTGATAATAATGACAGTTGTTTTGATGCCCTTGAACATGGCAAAGTTGACCTTTTGATGTTAACTGAAATTCAATTTCTCACTTTATTCCATTATCTTGAAAAACCAGGGTACAAGGTTAATATATCTTTTAATTCACCTGTCGTAGAATCATTCTTTGGTTTTAATATCAACGAAGATATTTTAATGCCAATTATAAATAAAGCGTTAATAAAGATAAATACAGATAGAATCGAAAAAGACTGGGTGAATCGTTCCTTCAATTACGAAAGAATAATGGCTGATCAGCGCGTGTATTATTCGAATCAGATTTTAACACTAATGAGCATTTCCTTTGTTATCCTGCTGTCATTAATAATTGTGCTTGTCATATTATTTATTAAAAATAAAAGAACGCAGGAATTATTTAAAAATGAAGCGGTTACACTTAACGCAATTTTCAATTCTAATCCTGATTTGTTATTATGCAAAGACGCATCCGGAAAATTTACAAAAGTCAATAACAGTTTTAAAAAGTTTTTAGAACTCGATGATGATAAAATACTTGGAAAAGCTGCTAAAGATGTTTATACCTACAATGACAATTTTCTTAAATTGACTAATGAATCGGACAAAAAGGTTCTTGCTAGTGACACTTTAATAAAATTTGAAGATTTTGCATATAACCGCAATGGCCGCCAGGTATTTTTTGATGTAATTAAAACTCCTTTGATTAGTAACGGTAAAACAATTGGTCTTTTGGGAATTATGCGTGACATTACTGATTATAAAGACATGCTGCTGAAATATAAACTTACAAATGATGCTGCCGGTATAAATCTTTGGGATATGGTTGTTATAGATAGTGATCCTGTCAATCCTAATAATTACTTTACATGGTCAAAAGAATTCCGCAATGCACTTGGTTTTAATGATGAAAGTGATTTTCCAAATGTTCTGCATAGCTGGAGCGACAGGCTCCATCCCGAAGATAAGGAATGCGTTCTTACCGCTTTCGAAGCGCATATTAGTGATTATACGGGGAATACGCCATACGATATAGAATACCGTCTTATGATGAGCAACGGTCAATATCGTTATTTTCACGCATTAGGAACAACTCTAAGAGACAGTAATGGTACTCCGCTAAGAGTTGTCGGAACTTTAATGGATATTGAAGAAAAAATGCAGATGACAAATACCATTAAAAATCGTGAAAAAAAACTTGAAACAACATTAACAGAATTAGCCGAAGCAAAAGACCTCGCTGAACAAAGCAATCGTGCAAAAAGTTTCTTTCTTGCCCAGATGAGCCATGAAATACGCACCCCTATAAACGCAATACTTGGTATTTCAGAAATTTTTCTTCAAAATAAAAATATTTCAACCGAAATTATGATCGGCGGAGCATCTTGCAACGAAGTTTCCCGCGCAGAAGAAGGATTTAGAAAAATATATGAATCAGGCAGCTTATTAACAAACATTATTAACGACATCCTTGATTTTTCAAAGATAGAAGCCGATAAACTGGAAATTATTCCAAAAAAATATGATGTACCGATTTTTATCAACGATAGTGTTCAATTAAACCGTATACGCTATGATAATAAACCTATTGATTTCTTCCTGCAATTGGATGAGAATATGCCCGCAGAAACAATCGGTGATGAACTGCGAATCAGGCAAATACTTAATAATTTGCTTTCTAATGCTTATAAATATACAGAAAAAGGTAAGATAAAACTTTCTGTCTCGTTTGAACAGGGAGACGGCGAAACTATAATATTTGTATTTAAAGTCAGCGATACCGGACAAGGCATGAATGACGATCAACTAAGCAGGCTTTTTAATGAATATGAACGTTTTAATATGGATACAAATCATGGCATAACCGGAACAGGTCTTGGCATGAACATCACAAAACGCCTGATTGGATTGATGAACGGCGAAATAACCGCTGAAAGTAATGTAGGGATAGGATCAATATTTACTGTACGAATTCCGCAAAAAAAATGCGGCTCGGTTATATGCTCAAAAGAGATTATAGAAAGCCTTCAGAATTTTAGTTATCGCGGTACGTCACTCCTAAAAAATGAACAGATAATACATGAATATATGCCTGATAATAAAGTGCTTATTGTAGACGATGTAAAATCTAATTTGTTTGTCGCCAAAGGATTAATGCTGCCTTACGGATTGCAGATTGAAACTGCCGAAAATGGGCTTGAAGCCATTGAAAAAATAAAGAATGGTAATTTATACGATATTATTTTTATGGATCATATGATGCCAAAAATGAACGGCATTGATGCGGTTAAAATAATGCGTGACATGGGTTATATTCATCCTATTGTCGCTCTTACAGCTAATGCCATACATGGTCAGGAAGAAGTATTTCTCTCAAACGGTTTTAATGATTTCTTATCCAAACCAATAGATTCACGTGAACTAGATCTCATATTGTTACACTTTATTCGGGATAAAAATGTATTTTCCGCGAAACAGAAATCTGACACTAATGAAAAACCGCAGCTAAATTCTGCCAGAGACAAGATAACCGAAGTAGAAAAATATTTTGCACTGGATGTTAATAATACTTTAAATGTACTGAGCGAATTAGTACCTAAACTTCATAATCTAAATGATGAAGAATTGGAAATGTATACAATTACTGTCCATGGAATAAAAAGCGCTTTGGCAAACATTGGTGAAAATAAATTGTCAGATGAAGCGTTAAAATTGGAACAAGCGGGTGATAATCATGATTTTAATATAATCGTTAATGAAACACCCGCATTTATTGATGCGCTGCAATCGCTTTTGAATATAAAATATTCAGAAAAAACCTAAAAACAGAAAATGGTTAATGGCTGGCAATGATCAATAATATTAAAGTTTTTCAAAATCTGCAGAGCCATGTTTGCATAACGGACAGATAAAATCTTCCGGCAAGCTGCTGCCTTCAAAAACATATCCGCAAATCTTACAAACAAATCCTTTTTTACCATCCTGCGGCGGCTGCGGTTTGGGTTTAATATTATCAAAATAATATTGATACGTTACACTTGGTTCGCCCGACAATACAAATGATTGTGTAATATCAGCCATAAATACTGTATGTGAGCCGTAATCATAAGAATCACAAACCTTTGCAGAAATAATGCTGTTGGTATGCTCTGACACATAACGTATACCATTTGCCGTGCGTTTTTCGTTACTGTAATTGGCAAATTTATCTGTATCACGCCCTGAGTGAAAACCAAATTGCTCAAAAATATTAAATGATGCGCTTTGCGACAAAACAGAAAGATTAAACTCTCCGGTTTTGATAATCATTTCATGTGTATAATTGGTTTTGTTTACTGTGATAGATATTCTTAACGGTGATGCGGTTATCTGTGTTGCAGTATTTATGATACAACCATTGTCTTTTGAACCGTCTTTTGCTGTTAAAACAAATAAGCCATAGGATAACTTGAACATGGCATTAGAATCAATAGAAGCAGCTTTGTAGTCTTTACTTTCTTTGCCTTCTCCACTATTTTTTTCGGAACGAGGGAAAGTGCTTTCTATAGCAAAAGCCATAACTTCCAGTTCCGATAATTGCGGCTTACTTACACTGGATTTAATACTGACAGTTTGTTCTATAATATTTATATTTTTACATTTACCGAGTTTTTCACGGATCAAGCCGCCGCTAGTGGCAGCCCATGAGCCGTTTTCAATAACAGCAACTGTCCGGTTTTGAATGTTATGTGCAACTAGGTCATTCAGTACCGCTTCCATCGAAACAAAGATTCCGGCATTATATGTACTGGACGCAAACACAAGATGGCTCCACCTGAACGCCGCCGCAATAATTTCGGACACGGGAGTCACTGAAACATCGAACATGACTGTTCTTATGCCTTTTTCACGAAGCCGGCAGGTTAGTATTTCAGCCGCATTTTCTGTATTGCCGTACACTGAAGCATAAGCAATCATAACTCCGTTTTCTTCAGGCTGGTATGTACTCCAAAGAACATATTTCGAAATTATACTTGTCAGATTTTCCCGCCACACAAAACCATGAAGCGGACAAATCATTTTGATATCCAAAGCGCCGGCTTTGTTTAACAATGTTTGAACTTGATTACCGTATTTGCCAACGATGTTCGAATAATAACGCCGTGCTTCGTCCATGTAATCTTTGTTAAAATCAACTTCATCGGCAAAAAGCGCGCCGTTCAATGCTCCAAAAGTACCGAATGCATCTGCCGAAAAAAGAATTTTATCTACCGAATCGTAAGTAACCATAACCTCCGGCCAGTGAACCATCGGAGCCATAACAAAATGAAAAGTGTGCCTGCCGGTATTCAATGTATCGTTTTCTTTTACAATATGAGCATCAATATTAAGTCCTGTAAACTGATTTATAAAGGCAAGCGTTTTAGCGTTGCATACCAATTTTACTTTCGGATAACGGATAAGTATATCTTCAAGCGCGGCGGAATGATCTGGCTCCATGTGCTGTATCACCAAATAATCAAGCTGTCTGCCATCAAGCGCAAATGCGACATTTTCCAAAAACCGGCGCTGGACTGCTTTGTCTACTGTATCAAATAAAACTGTTTTTTCATCTTTTAAAAGATAAGAATTATACGATACTCCGCCTGGTACAGAGTAAACACCTTCGAACATTGCCAAACGTCGGTCGTTCGCGCCAACCCATGTTAAATCATTTGTTATTTTTTTTATACAATACATAATTTATTTTACATCCTTTTTCAAATATAAAATAGAGTTAAAAATCAGTTAAAGGCATGGTTGCAAAACGCTAGCTTTAATTAATATTTACTTTATAAGCGCCGCCTTTACTAGTTTTGGCATCGGTATCGGCAGATTGAATTACGGCTTTGTATTTATAGACTTTTTTGTTCATTGTGTATATAATAGCAGTATATATGAAAAATGCATTTTTAACCATTATTATTTTTTCGGCTTTTATAATGTTTACAACTTGTGTAAATATGATCTACGATGTTCAATACATAAGGGTTGGATCGGGACAGGGTCCAAGAAACCCGGCTTATACGGTAATATCATCAATGAATGAGCTCAATCAATATACAAGAAATTTTAACAGGGGCTCTCATTGGTTAACCGAATACGAAAATGCAATTTCAAAGTATTCTGATAGTTATTTTAGAGACAATTTCCTTTTAATTGTATTACTTGAAGAAAACAGCGGTTCAAACAGACATAAAGTGGAAAGAGTTGATAAAAACGGCGATATAATTATCGAACGATTAATTCCTGAAATTGGCACATCTGACATGGCGACATGGAGTATCATAATTGAACTTAATAACAATTTAAAATTGGATAAATATAATATTATTCTTAAGTGAAGTTAAGCGAGATGTCTAGTTAACATTATAAGACATTCAATGTTAGTCACGCTCTTTAATCGTAACATTCACTGTTTCGCCGGGCTGTTTGCCGATTTTCGCGCGGATATCTTTTAAAACACCAATGATGTAACACACAGAGCCGTCGGTATTTTTTACACCCATGTTAACGATACTGCCATCGTACTGCTCGCCGTCAAAAGTGGCTCTAACTTTTACCCTGCCTTTACCAAACTCATTTTTAATATCGTAGGGGAAAATTACATAAGCGCCGCCTTTGCCCGCTTCGGCATCAGAATCGGCGGATTGTATTACAGCTTTGTATTTATAGACTTTTTTGTTCATTATGTATTAATAATAACATTAAAAACCTATTCTTTTGCTCTCTTTAGGTTTTTCAATTAGGTTATTTAGAGCGAATAAAATCTGTTTTATCGCCTTGTCATATTCAGAAAATTTATAGTCATTATTATCAATATGAAGCATTAGAAGTCTGCGCAGCTCGGTAATTTGTTCATTTGTTCCTATTTCTGAATGAACAAAATGCCTTAATTTCACAAAAGCCCGCATAATACTGATGTTTATTTCGATAGCACGATCTGAATTTAAAACAGTAGATAACATAGAAATGCCATGCTCTGTAAAAGCAAAAGGAGCAAAACGCCTGCCACCTCGGGATTTCTTTGATATCGCAAATTGCGATATCAAACTTTTCCATTCATTATCAGTAAGTTGAAACATAAAATCTTCAGGAAACCGTTTTTTGTTTCTTTTTACAGCTTCATTTAAGCGTTGGGTAAGGACACCATACAATTGCGCCAAATCATGATCAAGCATGACCTTATGTCCCCGAATTTCGTAAATCAGGTTCTGAATTGGTGTTTCTTTATTTTCTTCCATAAAAAAGCCTCCATGTAAAATATTGGTTTTTCTCCCGAAAAATCATATATATATGGGTCAGAAGTGCTGTTTTGCATGACTGAAAAGAGAAAAAAATTAAAATATTTGTTTAAAAATTGATAACTATTGCCATACCTACCGGCACATTTGACTTTTTCCTTACAATTTTATACCATAAAATACAAACATTACATTTTAAGGAGCCCTACATGGCGCAACATCAATTCCAGACCGAAGTAAGCCGGCTTTTGCACCTTATTATCCATTCTCTGTATTCAAACAGGGAAATATTCCTTCGAGAGCTTGTTTCCAACGCATCCGACGCTTTGGACAAGCTAAAATACTTGACTGTAGCCGATGATTCTTATAAATCCATCAATTTCGATCCAAAAATCGATATTTCCTTCGACAAAGAAGCAAAAACACTTACGATTTCCGATAACGGAATCGGCATGAACGAGGCGGACTTAATCGATTCGCTTGGAACCATCGCCCGTTCAGGGACAAAGGCATTTTTGGAAAAACTCGCAGAAGATGCAAAAAAAGATTCTAACCTTATCGGTCAGTTTGGCGTGGGTTTTTATTCGGCGTTTATGGTTGCCGAAAAAATTGATGTGATAAGCCGTAAAGCCAATGAAGATGCCGCATGGAAATGGTCTAGTGACGGCAAAGAAGGTTTTGAAATTGAAAGTTCGGCACGCGACAGCCAGGGCACAACGGTTATCATGTACCTTACAGAAGAAGGAACCGAATATACAAACCGCTGGTCTATCGAAGATATTATAAAGCGTTACTCCAACCATGTAGCATTTCCAATTTACCTAACCTATGATGAAAAAGAATGGGACGACAAGGGCAAAGAAAAAGGCAGCGTAACAAAAACTGACAGGATTAACTCTGGCACTGCTCTTTGGCGAAGGGCTAAATCTGAACTTAAAGAAGAAGATTACAATGAGTTTTACAAACAACTAGGTCATGACAGCGATTCACCGTTACACTACATTCATACAAAAGCTGAAGGAACACTTGAATATTCTACTCTTTTTTACATTCCAAAAAAAGCGCCGTTCGATTTATACAATGTCGATTATAAACCGGGTGTTAAACTTTATGTAAAACGTATTTTTATCACAGATGACGACAAGGAATTAATGCCGACATACCTTCGATTTGTCCGCGGCGTTATCGACTCTGAAGACCTTCCGTTAAATGTAAGTAGGGAAATTTTACAGCAGAATAAAATATTGCTCAACATTAAAAACGCATCTGTAAAAAAACTGCTATCGGAAATCAAACAAATGGCGGATAACGCAGTATCAGGCGGAGACGAAGCGAAAGAAACATGGGAAACTTTTATAAAGCAATATAATAGACCTTTAAAAGAAGGACTTTATCAGGATTTTGGCAACCGCGACATCATTCAGGATTTAGTGCGCTTCAAAAGCACAACTGCTGATGGCTGGACAAGTTTTGCCGACTATGTAAGCCGCATGAAAAGCGATCAAAAACATATCTACTATATTACAGGCGGAGACGAAAAAACTTTGCGTTCTTCTCCATTACTGGAAGCGTACCGCGCGAAAAAAATCGAAGTTCTTATCATGGACGATGATATCGACGATTTAATAATTCCAACCTTGCACAATTACCGCAAAGAGACACCTGGAACAGACGGTAAAACAGAAAGCCAAAGCTGGGATTTAAAAGCTGTTAACCGCGCAGGCGCAGATGAAGAACTTGGCGAAAAGAAAGATAAAGAAGCCGAAAAGGAAGCAAAACCAGTTATAGAAAAAATTAAAAAGGCGTTAGGCGACCGTGTAAAAGATGTAAAACTTTCACGGCGTCTTCATGACTCGCCCTCTTGCATTGTTGCAGACGAAAATGATCCGTCCATGCAAATGGCGCAAATGTTAAAAGCGATGGGGCAAGCCTCGATGCCGGACATTAAACCAATCCTTGAAGTAAACGGCGAGCATCCTGTTGTTTTAAGTTTAAAAGACATCGACGATGAGGAGCGCATTGCGGATGTTTCCGGCGTGTTACTCGATCAGGCGCTTTTGGTTGAAGGCATCAAGCTAAAAGATCCTGCAGATTTTATTAAACGAATAAATCGGTTACTATCTAAATAAGGAGAACAACATGAATCAGAGAAAAATCATTATCATCGGAGCGGCAGGCCGCGATTTTCACAACTTTAACACTTTTTACCGCGATAACAATGCGTATAAAGTAGTGGCTTTTACCGCCGCTCAAATTCCAGATATTGCCGACCGTAAATACCCGGCATCTTTAGCAGGCAGCCTGTATCCGCAGGGCATTCCAATTCATGATCAAAAAGATTTGGAAAAATTAATAAAAGAACTTGATGCCGACGAATGTGTATTTTCGTACAGTGATATTCATTACACCTCTGTAATGGGTTTAAGCGCAAAGGTAAATGCCACAGGAGCAGACTTCACACTTCTCGGTTACAAAAATACGATGCTCAAAAGCACAAAACCTGTTATCGCTGTCGGAGCAATCCGGACAGGCTGCGGCAAAAGCCAGACATCACGGCGTATCGCAGAAGCTCTAATGGCGCGTAACTTAAAAGTAATCGCTGTGCGACACCCAATGCCCTACGGCGACCTGGAAGCGCAGAAGGTTCAGCGCTTCGCGCAAATTAGCGATCTTACAAAACATAAATGCACAATCGAAGAAATGGAAGAATACGAACCGCACATCGCGCGCGGAAATGTAATTTATGCAGGGGTTGATTACGAAGCTATCCTTCGCGCGGCGGAAAACGATCCAAACGGCTGCGATGTAATTTTATGGGACGGCGGAAATAACGATTTCGCTTTTTATAAACCTGATTTAATGATTACAGTTGTAGACCCTCACCGTCCCGGGCACGAACTTTCATATTACCCGGGCGAAGTAACACTGCGTCTTGCCGATGTTGTTGTAATAAATAAAATCGACAGCGCCGATTTTGAAAAGATTCAAACAGTAAGAGATAATATCGAAAAGGTAAATCCAAAAGCCGTTGTAATAGATGCCGCTTCAACTTTAAGCGTAGACAAACCCGAAGTAATCCGCGGCAAACGTGTGTTAGTTGTCGAAGATGGTCCTACTCTTACACACGGGGAAATGAAAATCGGCGCGGGTGTTGTCGCGGCAAAACGATTTGGCGCGGCAGAACTTGTTGACCCTCGCGCTTTTGCGGTTGGCAAGTTAAACGAAACATACAAAACATATCCTGAAATCGGCAAACTGCTTCCCGCGATGGGTTACGGCGAACAGCAGATGAAAGACCTTGCAGCTACAATCGCTAAAACCGACTGTGACAGCGTAGTTATCGCGACACCTATCGATCTTCAGCGTGTAATAAAAATCGACAAACCATGCGCTCGTGTAGAGTACAGTTTGCAGGAAATCGGCAATCCCAATATCGATGATGTACTGGATGACTTCATAAAAAAAATAAAGAAGTAGTTATGGATAAATTTTTACCGTCACAAAATCCGCCGCGCGATTTAAAGGCAGAAAATATTCCGCAATTTATCGCGGTAGGCTTTGACGACAACGAAAAAGTTGAAGGCATGAATTGGGCGGTTGACACATTCTCCAGCCGCAAAAACCCTGACGGTACTAATTGTTCATGCGCTTTTTACAATACAACATCAGGGATTACAAAAACAGAAGCTGCAGACCCTGTTCCTTTGGTAAGAAAATCATGGAAATATGCTTTAGATAAAGGTTTTGAAATCGGCTGTCATACACATTCGCATCCTGCAGGTTCTGCTTTCAGTATTGAGCAGTGGCTTTTTGAAATGAACAAATGTATCGATATTTTAACAAAACCTTATGTGGAAGGAAGCGACTGCGGCGATACAGGAATTGGAATTTCAAAAAGCGAAATAAAATCTTTTAGAACGCCGTTTTTAGCGTATAACGCAAACATGTTAAAAGCGGTAGAAAAAATGGGTTTTGTTTATGATTGTTCTTTGGAAGAAGGATATCAGGACGACCAGGATGGAACCAATTTTTAT
>WQYB01000057.1 GCA_009781475.1 Treponema sp. | reverse complement strand
CAGATTAAAACCTCGCCTTTAAAATTCGGTTTTTCCAGCAATTTAACATCAGCATCTTGAGTATGTAAAGCATCGGCATCGTCTATTAAATCAAATTTTATTTCAAAGCTGAATTTGCTTCCAATTCCGGGAGCGCTTTCTACATTAAGATTTCCACCCATCATTTCGATGATATTTTTTGTTATTGAAAGTCCTAAACCCGTGCCGCCGAATTTACGGGTTATGCTTTCATCTGCTTGCATAAACGGATTAAAAATATTGCTGATTTGATCAGGGCTCATGCCGATCCCTGAATCTTTTATTTCAAAGTGTATTGTAACACTTGTATCAGATGATTCAAGGAATGATGCCATAAGTTTGACAGTTCCCGTATTTGTAAACTTGACTGCGTTGGAAAGAAGATTCATAAGCGCTTGACGAAGTCTTACAGGGTCACCGAGCATTTTTTTGCCGATGGAAGGTTCTGCGTAACAGTAAAGCGTTATGCCTTTTTCTTCTGTTTTGGGAGTGATTGCCGACTGGCAGCGCAGGAATATATCGGATAAATCAAACGGGATATGTTCAAGTATAATTTTGCCGGATTCGATTTTTGAAATATCCAATATATCATCGATTATTTTTAACAGCCACTTGGCATTTTCCTGTATGTTGCCCAGGTAGTTTCTTGTTTTTTCGGGTACATCGTCAAATTGCGCAAGTTCGGAAAATCCGATTATACTGTTCATGGGAGTTCTAATTTCGTGGCTCATGTTTGCCAGGAAATTTGACTTTGTTTTATTGGCGACTTCAGCTTCTATGCGCTGTCTGTCTTTATCAAATAAAATATTTTTTGTTTCTGTAATGTCTATAAGAGACCCGGCGACACGGATAGGATTGCCGTCGTCATCACGGATTGTTTCTCCGGAAGCATGATAATATGCATATTCGCCCGTTTTTTTTAACAAGCGGTATTCAATGTCATAAGGTGTTCTGCCTGATAAATCCATTATATGATTTTTAAACGCTTCAAGGGTTCTTGTTTTATCTTCTGGATGCAGTAAGTCGCTCCAGCTGCTTAAAATATTGGGAAAATCTTTTTCGCTGAAGTATCCGAGCATATGTCTGAATTCATCTGACCACATAAAAATATTATTGGGATTTATAGGATCATCCTTTATAATTTCCATATCCCATAAACCGATTTTTGTAGCATGAACAACAAGGTTTAATTTTGTAATCTGCAGTTCGTTTATAAAATTTACTTCATTAATTTTATTAGTGCGATCTGTAACCAGTTTTTCCAGACGTTTTCCTTCGTTTAGATTTCTGTAAAACAAAAATAATAAAAGCGCTAAAGCGACAAAAACCATTATAATTACTGTAATAAACAAAGGGCGCTGCTCTTCGGCTATTTTTGCGCGATAGTCGTAAATTTTCTGTGTCCATCCTGTTGTAATTTCGTTTATATTAATCAGCTTAAGGGCTTTATCAAAAATGGATTTTAATATTTCTTCATCTTTAATAAATGTAATTCTGGTTTCCAAAGGCTGCTGGAACACAAGATTTGCCTTATAATCAACTTCTTCCTGAAAGTGCGTTAGCTGCATTACCCTTCTTTGGGTAGACATTACCATGTCAATTTCGCCTTTTAAAAGAGCTGCAAACGCCAGGTCTATGCCGTCGTATTCTGTAATGTTGCCGTGATTTGGAAACCACTGCTTGAACATGGATGCATGCATTGTGCTGCGTGCCATACCTACCTTTACATGCATTATTTCGTTGATTGAAATATTGCGATGCTCAGATTTTGATACAAGAGCATAATAATCATTCATTATAACGACGTCCGACCAGATAAAATGTTCTTCACGCTCTTTATTCCTTACCAATTCAGGAAGAATAACAGCTTCTCCCCTTAAAATCATCTGATATATTAAAGGCCAGTTTGTAACATGATCGTGAGAGAGTTTAAAATTTAATCCGGTAAGAAAAGATACTTCATCCAAAAGATCAAAGTAAATTCCCTGCCACTCATTATAACGCTCGGTATAAAAACTTAAAGGATAATTACTGCTAAATGCAGCTATTGGTATTTCAGGATTATTTTTAATGTAAAGATGTTCTTCTTCGGTAAGCCATCTGGACATTTTATACTTGGTATAGTCTTTATAACCCTGGTTATAAAGATAACTTAAGTAGGGTAAAGCTCCGTTTCTAAGAGCCTTGGTTACAACCGAAATGATTGGCTGCAGCTGCGGGTTTGCTGTTGCCATTGATACAGGGTTAAAAAGCAGCGGATAAAAATTTTCAATTATAATATCGTCGTATTCGATAAAAAAAGCATCCGCTATACTTGCAACTACAAAAGCGTCTGCTTCACCATTCGCTAAAATCCTGTATGCCGCAGGATAGTCTGCAGCCCAAATAGTTTCATAAAAGCCCGGTTCACTTACACCAGCGACAATTGATTCTAAAGGAGTGTTTTCTATAAATATGTATTTTAAAGGGCGCTCTTTGGAAATTTCTGTAAGAGACGGGCTGCCTGTAATCCGTAATGTTACAAATTGCCGTTCGGCAATTGTATCTGTCAAATGATATATTCTTCTTCGTTCTTCCGTAGGCATCATATTGCCGGAAAAATCAATTTCGCGGGTGTTTAATTTATCCAGTAATTCCTGTGACAAATAAATTCCGGGTTTAAATTGTATACCGAAAAGAGACGTTAACCAGTCGCAGAAAAAGGCTGCATATCCGCCGATTTCACCGTCGTCTTTTACAAATGCCTCGGTAGCCAGTATCATTCCATAAATAAAATATTCTCTTTCTTTTTGCAGTTTTTCTATATCTTCGATTTCTTTATCCGTTATTCCGGGGATATTTTTATATGACTCAAACGGAGATTTATCTATGATAGGCTGGGTAATTCTTCCGTTTCCGTTTTTATTAATAAAATATATTGCTAATAATATTGAAACCGAGACTATTATTATAATTACTAGAATAAGGGCTCTTTTCATGATTTCCAAATTATTCTCCATTATTATACATAAGTTTCTACTATTTTTAATTATATCATTATAGGTTAGAAAAAACCATCATTGACCGTATATACTTCTTAAATATTATCATATAATACATCTACTCTAATAAAAATAAAAAAGGACTTTTGTGCTTCTATTTAAGTATATGCCCGGGAAAATCATAAAATTTGTTAAGGCAAATCCCGTTGCTGCCCGTTACATAACAGACGGATCATTTATCGCATTTGCGACCACCATTGCCATTAATAATTATTATTTGTTTGCGATGCGTTTGGGTGCGGATGACTATCAGTTAAGCCTTGTGCAATTTTTGCCGCAGATTTTTACCATGCTGGTTTTAATTCCGGGCGGTCTTTTAATGGACAGTTTGCGTAATAAAAAACGTATTGTAATTATCACCCTGGCGGCGGTAATGCTCGGATACCTGTTTTGCAGTCTATCACCCTTTACCGGCTTTTATTCCATCGCATTTCTTTTGGGTTCGCTTTCATTTGCGGGCGCGGCATTGGCTTTATACAATATAGCCTGGCAGTCATTTTTCCCGACAGTTGTCGATTTAACAAACCGCAATTATGTGCTTACGCTGCGTACACGGATATTTTTGTTAATAAGTGCAGTTGCGCCTCTTTTGACCGGAATTGTTCTTGCTGTTATCAAAAGTTTGGAAGGTAAAATAATCGCGCATCAATTATTTTTTATTGTTTCGATATTTGTATTTCTTTTGGCGATATTTAATTTTAACAAATTCCGAAGAAGCCGCCCGATTGTTCCCAAGCGTATTTCGCTGGCTGAAATGAAAGGTTCATGTGTAAGCCTTTTACATAATAAGCCTTTTTTACTGTTTGCCGCCGTAGCGCTGTTTTTTCATGCAACATGGCATTTTGACTGGACTTTATATTTTATAAGCCAGGTAAATTATTTACACATGAATGAGTTCCAGCTAGGGCTCGCTCCCCTGGGAGCGGCTGCAATTCAGCTTTTAACGTTGAGGTTCTGGAGCCGCAAAAATGAAAAACACGGCGTAGTGCTTCCTTTTACTTTTGGTATTTTAGGTTTAAGTTTGTGTCCTGCATTTATGATTGTAGCTGTCAGTTTGCCGCCTTCTTTGGGACCTCACCTTTTTGTTGTTCTGCATATAATCGCGCACATTCCTTTTGCAACCATTACATTGAATTTGTTCCAATGTCTTTTACAGGTAGTCGACGAAGAAAACCGCAGTTTTTCCATGTCGGTTTTTGCATGTCTTATCTGTTTGTCAAACGCTGTTATGCCTGTAGCGGGAATTGTTCTTTACCGCGCTTTGGGCGGCGATTTAAACGGGCTTCGTTACGCGTTTGCGATAATTTTTGCTCTGCGCATTGTTGCCGCCGGTTTGTGGCTGTTTCGCTGGCGGCTGACTATAACGAAACAGGATGTTTTAAAGTGATGACCGGGGATAGGAAAAAATAGCTTAACTTTTATCTTCTGCAAGAGACAATAATGGATATAACTCATTGTAATGTTTGTGTATAAACATAACGTTTCGTTTTCTGTAAAGTTTTTCTGCAATTTTATCTGCGATTGGAGTAATAAGCTGTTCATGAGCGCATTGTACGGCAGATACTTGTGATACAATTTCACCTGATACAAAACTTAAATTGTCGTAAAAATAATTACAGCGATTATTAAGAACACATTCTAAACAGGGCGGCGAAGGATCTCCTCCTTTTTCATCTATGATCCTGCGTTTTTCAAAATCAATCCCTGAAAAAACATCTCCAATAATAAAAGCGCTTTGGTCTACATATCTTGAACCGCTATAGATTTTTCCATCCGGCGCTACAGTCGGTTGCTCCTTGTTCATCTGCCTTCTGTCTTCGTTGTATTTTCCGCCTTTTAAGTGAGACAAGATTTTCATTTCAAAAGGAGACAGATAAAACTTTTCTTCTGTTTTTGTCCATTTTATATACATTTGCGCCATTTTTTTATATTCATTTTTTAAAACGGAAAAATGTTTTTTTGTCCAGATTGCATTTTTTGTATAGTTAAGAGAAAGGGTGATGTAACGAAAACCTTTATCAAAAAGAAATTTAACGATAGAAGATGTTTTATGCACTGTTGAAGGATCGATGACACTCATTGCTGCCGCATACGGATGATATTTTAAAAGTAACGGTATTTTTTCTTCCAGAAGATCGAATGTGCCTTTTCCGTCAGCAAAAAGACGGCAGTCATCCTGTGCTTTTCCGTCATGAGAAAAACCTATCGACATATTTATATCACGGGAAAATTTTAAAAACTCCTCGTCTAAAAGAGTTCCGTTAGTTGTCATTTTATAATGGAAAATATGCCCTGTTTCTTTCTTTAACTTTTTGGAATATTCTACAATGTCATATATAAGCTGTTTTTCTGTAAGCGGTTCGCCTCCGTAAAAAAGCAACCCCGATGATTTTTTATTTTCCATGCCAAGCCTTACCGCCGCAAAAGCAATTTCTCTTGTCATGGTTTGTCCGCCAAGCGGTACAAAGCAGTAACGGCAATTAAGATTGCATTTATTTGTAAGGTGCAATGTTAAATGCAAATATCAATCTCCTATTGTATTATTCTTTGTACTTGAAGTAAATTGATAAATATTTGCACCTGGGCTTCAAGCTGTTCTCTTAAAATATTTTCCGCTTCCGCGATTTGCGCGGCATTTGGTTCTTTTAAACCGAATGGTATATCCGGATTGTGAAATACACCTATAGTAGTGCCGCTTTTTTGTTTTGCAAATTCATCTCTTATTTCTTCTGCAACATATTCATTATAACCTGTGTTGCATCGCTGCCATCCGTTTCTAAATAAATTAACAAAAGCTAGACCAACATCATTTTCTTCGTTATATAAATTAAAGCCGATATCATTACCCCATGTATTTACCTTATTATCAGGCGGTATGGAATCTAAATTAAGCCCCGCTATTTCTATTTTTGTGCGGATTATAGATAGTGCTTCCTGTTCTGTTAAATATACTATATAAACAGGCGGACCGCCGGAACCTCCAAGATGAGAAAATCCGCACCTCGAGCACTTATGCAAAGGAAAACAGCCTGATAGTGTAAGCATTCCCATAGCTCCTAAACAGCTTATTACCTTTGCATTTTTTTTCCATCTGGAAGGTAAGTTTTTTAAAAGATCGGGATTATCGCGGGCTAATGCATAAACCGGATATTTGGGGGTTTTATATTTTTTTAAAGGACTTAATTGAAAAAAACAATCGTTTTCGCTGTTCATAAAAACCTCTTTTTCTAATTTTATATTGTTATAGCATAAAATTATAGCATAAAATTAGATTATTTTCTTTGAGTTATATCGTAAAATAGTGTAAAATAATGTAAAATAAATATAATGAAAATACTTGCCATAGATGATAATGAACCGGCTTTAAAACTTTTAACTAATTCAATTACCGAGGCGCAGCCGACAGCACAAGTTTTTGTGTTTAGTAAGCCATCGCAGCTGCTTTTGTTTGCGAAAGACAATCTTTGCGATATCGCGTTTTTAGATATAAGAATGTGGGGTATGAATGGTCTTGATTTGGCAAAGGAATTAAAAGAATTAAATCCTAAAATCAATATAATTTTTGTGACGGCTTATTCCAAATATTCAACCGAAGCGTTTGAGCTTTATCCAAGCGGATACATCTTAAAACCGGTTACAAAAGAAGCCGTAGAACGGGAGCTTAAAAATTTACGGCATCTGCCCGATCAAAAAAGCAGTGCGCGGCTGTACGCGCAGACCTTCGGCAACTTTGATGTTTTTTCTTACGGCATTGCTTTAAAATTCAGTTACAGTAAAACGAAGGAGCTGTTTGCGTATTTAATTAACCGCAATGGCGCGGCTGTAAATATGAACGAACTTTGCGCTGTTTTATGGGAAGAAAAATCAGATACGGAAAACTTAAAAGCATATTTACGTAAACTAATCAGTGATTTAATGAAGACGCTGAAAAAAGCCGGAGCTGACGATATTGTATTAAAGCGGCATAACAGCATTGCAATAATACCTGATAAAATAATCTGCGACAGTTACCGGTTTATGAAAGGCGACCCGGCTTGCGTAAATGCCTATGCAGGTGAATATATGGCTCAGTACAGCTGGGCAGAAAAGTCAAAATGGAATTTTACTAATAACTTAAACGGCGGGAAATAACAATGTATGCAGCAGACTATATCGATATAACAATAAATATTATAAATACTGTTATTTGTCTGTTAATTTTGTTTTTTGTAATGACAAGCGAATACAGAAAGTTAAAGCGCAGCCGTATTTTTATCCGTATTATTATTGTAAATATTATAGGTTTACTTGTAATAATCACAGAAAATATTTTTAACATCAAACCAATTGCGGAAAATTCAATTTTGACGAAGGCGTTGATTGTATTGATTCCTCTTTTCGGACCGGTTATATTAATGTTTTATATTGAATTGATAATAACCATACTTAAAGAGAAAACAGCAATTTCAAAAGGAGCCAAAATTGCCGCGTACACAGCGGTTATTTTATGTATAATCGATATTATAACCACAATCATTTTATTACCTTTAGCCATGTATTATATGACAGATCTAAGCCATTATATGGTACTAAGAGAACTCAATAATTGGCTATTGTTCAGCCGGTTTCTTTCGTTTGGATGTATGATTACCGGTGTAGGTCTGCTTATCGCTTATAATAAATTTTTGAGCATAAGAGAACTGTTAACACTTTTGTCGTACGCAGTTTTGCCAATAATAGCTATTTTATTAGAACTTTTTTTATGGAGATTAACGTTAATTAATTTTTCCATAACGCTTGCTGTTTTAATTTATTACGCAAGCATCCAAAGCGAATTGTCGCAGCAAATCAAACAAAAAGAACTGGAACTGACTAAAAGCAAGGTCTCTATCATGCTCTCGCAAATTCAGCCGCATTTTCTGTACAATGCCTTGTCGGCAATCGTTCAGCTTTGTGATGATGATCCGGTAAAAGCAAAAAAAGCGACATTGGATTTCTCGGCATATCTGCGAAGCAATATGGAATCACTTAATGATAAAGGTTTGATTAGTGTCGAAAAAGAATTGGAACATGTAAAAGGATATCTAGACCTTGAAAAGACAATGTATAAGGAAACGTTGAATGTTGTATATAATATAGAAGCCGCAGGTTTTATGCTGCCTCCGCTTTCAATACAACCGATAGTAGAAAACGCGGTAAAACACGGCATAGGTCAAAAGGAAGGCGGCGGAACTATAACGATTTCCGTTCGTGAAACCGAAAGTGAATTTATTGTGATTGTATCGGATGACGGTGTTGGGTATAACGCAGAAAACATGATTGAAGATACACAAGTGCATATAGGTATAGAAAATGTCAGACAAAGACTTAAAGTACAATGCGGCGGAACATTTGAGATTTCAAGTAAATCGGAAAAAGGAACAACCGCTGAAATAAAAATACCAAAAATAATAATAAAACCTTTATAACCTTAATAATCTTCTTTTTCTTAATTTTTAAAGATAGTTCATTTTTTCTTGCTTTGGTACACATTTAGTACAAGTAGTTTTTTAATATTCTTACAAGTTTTATTTTAGGAGGAAATTGTGACAATGGCAAAAAATGAAACTCTTGTTTCTGTAAAAAATTTATTTTCCTCGGAACAAAATAAAAACCTGGAAAAAGAAATTACAGAAATTCTGATGCAGGAAGATATTCCGATTATATGTGTAAACCGTGAACAGCAGAAAAAACGCCTTATGCCGTTTAGTTCACTTTATGGAAACGGAAGCCGCTTTTGGCAGCAAAAACACAGTTGGAGTTATTATATTTCCGAAGAATGCAATAAAAAAATTGAAGAATTAACAAATACTAAACCTGTTAATTGGGATGTAGATATTCACCCGAATGTTCCGGAAAATGATACCAATGAATCCATAAATAATAGCGAAGAAACACCTGATTTAAGTTTTCATTTAGACTTGCTTAATCAGCTTACTGCAAATAAAACGAATAACTCTAGTTCTTCCAATACATCTGTTTCCAATACTGGAAGCTGCGCTGTAAGTAAACCGTTAAACCATTCAGATGAAGTAGGTAATATTGATTATCATGTTAACTTATTGAATCAGCTTATTGCAAACAAAACTAAAGATCCTAAAATAATTTCCGGTGTACTTGTAAATGCTGTAAGGGATACTGCAATTATTAACAGAAATATAATTATGGGTGCGATCCAGTATCCAAACATTGAAGCGAAAAATCTTACGCAGAATCTTGTAAAATCAACAATAGAGATGGTAAAAATATCTTCGTATTTCCAAATGGAAAATACTTTTCAAAATGAACTGATTAATACTCTTGTGCAAAAACGCGAATGTCCTATTGTAAAACACATGATTAGAGTATATCTCCAAGGTATCGCATTTTTAGAGTTTTATAATAAACTTATGTCTTCATCTTATGCTGTTTCAAGGCTGCGGATAGAATTTAAAGAAAAGTATTTTCCGTTCTATGCAGCTCTGCTGCCGCATCTTGATCCTAGTCAAATAACGCTTGAAAGGGTTTTTTATAAAGGAATGCGCGCAATCCAGCCTAATATGTTTTATAATTGGGCATTGGGATTATTAATTCATGATATTGGAAAGGATGCTTCTGTAGAATACAACGAAGGTGAAGCAAATTATATCCGAAGTAATGCAGTAGACCATGTAAAACTGGGCATTTCTTCCATTACAAATAAAACAAATTATTGCAGAGAAGCTGCTATTATTACAGGTTATCATCATGACTATTACAACAAAGGCGGCAGTTACGGCGTTTATTATAATTATTCATTAAACTTTAAAAAAAATAATCCTGGAAAATCGCAGGATTTTTGTATCGGTTTTGATCTTGAAAACCTTTTAAAATGCGAAGTACTTGGTTACTTTCCCGCTAAAGTACTGGAAATAATCGATATTTACGACAGCCTTACCGATACAAACCGTATTCATAGTAAAGTGTTAAATCATAACGAAGCTATTAATAAAATGTGGAATGAATATATCATTAATCAACGTATGCTTGACCCGATTTTATTTAATATATTTGTGACTTTTAAAAATATTAGAAAATAATACCGATATACATTTAGTACGATTTAGGTTATACTATTATTATATGGTTTTCTGTTCATAAAAGACGGATTGTTTTAAAAGGAGTTAATACTTTATGAAAATTAAGTGGAAAATTGCATTACCGGTTTTGGGCTTTATGCTTCTGTCCGCAGTTATGGTTACAATTCTGGGTTATTTTATTATTAAGAATTCTGTTGATAGTATGATGGAAACTATTGTAGATTCAAATTTAAACACATTGATCAGTCAGATAAACAGATCGGCAAATACAGAGCAGATTGTTTTAAACGAAATAGACAATAAAAATATTACGATTGCCCGTGTTTTGGCGGAAATTGTCAGATTAAATACCCTGCGCGGAACATTGAATTTTAACAACGTTTCTTTTTTTGAAGACATAGCTTCTCTTTTAGGTGTAACTGAAATAAATGTAACAGATAATGAAGGCACTATCATAGGCAGTAATTATGCGGATAATTACGGTTTTAATTACGGCAGCGCCGATTCAACACGCGCATATATACAAATACTTAGCGACCCTTCTTTTGAAATAATCGAAAAAATGCGCGCAAGCGCCGTTTCCGGCAACTCTTATCAGTATTTGGGAACTGCGCGGACAGACGCCGCAGGTTTTGTTCAGGTAGGTTTTGAAGCGAATGCGGTGCAGAATTTTTACGATCACCTTGACGTTATACATACAGCAGCGGATTTAAACATAGGTATGAGCGGTCATGCTTCAATTCTAAGAAACGGAATAATAATTTACAGTAATGACATTGAAAAAATAACACAGGATGTAAATAACGAATCATGGTATAAACAGGTTTCGTCGGGAAAGGGAAAGAGCTGGATTAACATGGGTGATGAAACCATGTACACAGGATATGCAAATGTTGATGATATGACACTTTTAATATTGTTTCCGCAAAACGAATATAACAGCTACCTCGCCCCTGTACAAATCGTCGGAATAACAGGCGTTTTAATTGCGGTATTGGCTGCATTTATTATGTATCTTTTAGTCTCTTTTATTTTACGTCCGGTTTCCGGGCTTGTAGCTGCCTCTGAAAAAGTTGCAAAAGGCGAATTAGAAGTTAAATTTGATCAAGTCAAAGGTAAAGATGAAATATCACTTTTATCTTTAACTGTTCAGAATATGGCAAAAAAAATAAAAAACATGGTAGTCAGAATCAAGAATGAATCTGTTTCGTTATCCGATATTGGCAATGATCTTGCTATTAACATGAATGAAACTGCGGCTGCGGTAAACGAAATTAATGACAATATAAAAAATATAAAGTTACGTGTTATTAATCAAAGCGCCAGCGTAAGCCAGACTCATGCGACAATGGAGCAGCTAACAGGAAATATCCGTAAACTTGACAGTAATGTTGAAAAACAAAGTTCTCATGTATCTGCGGCATCGGCGGCGATTGAGGAAATGGTTGCAAATACACGGTCGGTTACAGACACTCTGGTAAAAAACTCAGCGAATGTAAAATCTTTAATGGATGCTTCGGAAGTCGGCAAAACAGGTTTACAGGATGTAGCATCGGATATTCAGGAAATCTCCCGTGAATCGGAAGGACTTTTGGAAATTAATACTGTGATGGAAAACATTGCAAGCCAGACAAATCTTCTTTCGATGAATGCGGCAATAGAAGCGGCGCATGCAGGCGAAGCAGGAAAAGGATTTGCTGTTGTCGCCGATGAAATACGCAAACTTGCCGAAAGTTCCAGCGAACAGTCAAAAACCATCGGTACTGTTTTAAAAAAGATGAAAGATTCAGTAGACAAGATTACAAAATCAACAGAAAATGTGTTAGACAAATTTGAAGCAATAGATTCAAACGTCAGAATTGTCGCCCAGCAGGAAGATAATATCCGCAACGCCATGGAAGAGCAGGGTATTGGAAGCAAACAAGTTCTTGAAGGCGTCAGCATGATTAATGAACTAAGCCAGCAGGTATTAAACAGTTCAAAAGAAATGCTTACAGGTGCAAAAGAAGTTATTGATGAAAGCAATAACCTTGAAATGGTTTCACAAGAAATTTCTACTGGTGTAAATGAAATGTCTAATGGAGCGGATCAAATTAATATGACAGTAAAAGAAATTAATAAAATAAGCGGCAAAAACCGTGAAGGCATTAATGTATTAATTAAAGAGGTTTCGCAGTTTAAAGTTGAATAAGGTAACCTCTAAAAACTTAAAAAGTTTTTAGAGGTTACCATAATTCATAGATGGTGATTTTTTTATAACGAATCCCGGAAAAACATTTAATGACCGAAAACACCCGCAAGATAATCGAACAAATTCTCGCCATACCCGCCGGCAAGGTTTCCAGCTACCGCGACATCGCGTTAAAAGCTGGAATCCCCAACGGCGCACGCCAAACTGTCAGAACACTTCATTCCATGTCTGAAAAATATAATCTTCCCTGGCACAGAGTTATCCGCTCCAACGGCACCATCGCCCTCGACGGCGACGGCAGACAGTTGCAGCTAACACTTTTACGCAGCGAAGGTGTTGAAGTTTCCACGGATGGCTTTGTGGACATGACGAAGTTTGGTTGGTAGTTGACAGATAAACGAATGTTTGCTATACAATATTATAGTAATAAACTGGCAAAAAATTGGAGGAATAATAATGGAAAAATTGATAGCTTACTGCGGGTTAGACTGCGCACATTGCGGAGCGTACTTAGCCCACAAAAACGATGATCAGGCACTGCGCGAAAAAACAGCCGCCGAATGGAAAGTTGCGCATAATTTTGACTTCACACCCGAAATGATCAATTGCACCGGCTGTAAAGGCACAGGTGTACTCATCGGTCATTGTTCTGAGTGCGAAATGCGCAAATGCGCAATGGCAAAAGGCATTGTCAACTGCGGCGCTTGCGAAGATTTTGCTACCTGCAAAAACATTAACGAAATGATGGAAATGGTTCCAGGTGTGAGGGAGAATTTGGGAAGATAGGAGAGGGGGGGGTTGGGGTTGTTTGGCAGCCCCAAATATTTATTTTGGAGAAAATAATGAATATTCAAATATTTGGCAAACAAAAATGCTCCGAAACCAAAAAAGCCGAACGTTTTTTTAAAGAGCGAAATATAAAATTCCAATTTATAGACATTGATAAATATGGTATCAGTAAGGGTGAATACCAAAATATAAAAAATGCTGTAGGCAGTATGGATGACTTAATCAATAAAAAATCCAAGGAATATGAACGCCAATATATTAATCATTTATCAAGTCAAGATGATGTAGAAGAATGCCTTTTAGCTAACCCCGGAATGTTTATAACTCCGATTGTAAGAGATGGGAAAAAAGCGACCGTGGGGTATCAGACTGATGTTTGAGTTGGCTGGATTGGCGGGTAAAGGGGGATTTTTAAAATGTGAATTTGGATTATAAAAAATTGATGAAGATGATTAAAATACAAAATTCTTATTTGTCCGCATTTTTCTCAGCTGAATCCGCAGCCATACCCATACCGTAACCGTCAGTTGTACCTTTGTAAACGAAAGGAAATTTAACAACCTTGCTCTCATAATTGGGATTAACAATATTAGGATTATTTGCATCACTGCCGGCAATAAGACGATAAATCATATTACTATCGGCAGTAAGCCCCTGTGCAGCCGCTTGTTTGGCAAGAACAGTTTCATTGTCAATTAGATTATCACCCTTAACTTCGATAATCTGATAACTGCCATCTTTCATTTGAACTAAGAAATCAGGGTAATAATTCCTGTAATTATTTGATACAGGATCAGTATACCCAACAGCAAAGTCAGTTTTTTTCCTGTCAGTAAACATACCAGTAAAATAGACATTCTTTACATCTTTACTCTGCAAGAACCTAATAAAACATTCCAGTTCTGGTTTACTGTCAAAAACATAGTGTGAGGCATGAAAACTAATATCTTTATATTTTGCGTATTCAATACTTTCAACATGAGCAAGAAGAGCAGGATCAGCATAAAACTCGTAATAATCATTTCCTCCGTCAGGGGGAGTTTTAAGTAATATAATTTCTCGTTCTTCTTCTGTTATTTCTCTGTCGATTGTGTAAATTTCTGCAAATATTCTTGGGATTATCTCATCATATAAAAATTGATTATATTTATTTACTATATTTAGAACATTTTCGATACCACTAAAAGAAGTCCGCAGTATTTCTTCAATCTTCAAAGCTCCTGTCAATGGAAAATATTTTGCAATTTCAAAAATAAGCATATATTCTGTAAATTGTTTATTGTCTGCAATATCAACAGCAATTTCACTTTTTCCCTTATTGCTATTTGCCAAACTTGTTTTTTCAATTACCGTTATCTGGTATTTAGAAACATCAATTTTATCAATGCCAAAATCTATAGGTTGGATATTATCGTTTTTGGAAATGTTATATTTTACCCTCTTTTCTTTAACCTTTATAGGTCTTTCTGGAGGCATCATTTTTACCTTTACTAACAGGCTTCGTTTTTTGTTCGCATTGGAAAGGTCTTTAATACTCATATTAAAGCTCTTGTTAAGTTCCGCTTCCAAAACATCATAATTCTCTTGATACAAATAAACAGTAGCGGTTTCCTGTTTTGGCGGCTCGTTATCAGCCCTAATTTTCCTCATACAACGCATTGTGCTTTGTAATACAAATACTTTTGAATGTGTATTACGGTACAATGCAACTCCAAAAAGCGAACGGCAGTTCCAGCCTTCCTTGCCCTTGCCGCAGAGTAAAATAAATTGTTTTTTATTTCCTTCACTATCAGGAACGTCCAGCTGGTTAAAAAGTCTTATTTCGTCATTTCCTGTTAAATCAGAGTTTCCGTCTCCGACATTCACAAGAATAGTTTTTATATCAATTCCTCTTTCCGCTAACAGCTTTTCAAGCTGCGGTTTTACTACCTTGCGTATCTCATCGACAGTATTGGTAAAAATCGCAATCTTCGGCAGCAATCCTTCAAAAGTTCTGCCTTTATAAATATCTAAGAAGCCCTGCACTTTCTTCCCATTCGTATCAGTATAACCGTCTACTATTGCTCTTAAAAACTCAATATCCTTTTTTATTCCAAAACCTTTAATGTTTACTTCTTTGAGATATTCTTCTCTTATAGCGTCCTTAAGTCCAAAAGCGTATACTACTTCCGGCAAAACCTGCTGTTCAACATAAGGAGTTCCGGTAAAATTATAACAACCTACGACTTCAGTTTTATTCTTTTTTAATTTCTGTGAAAGCAAGTTGATAGTGGTTCTAAAACTGGTTGTTTTATCACTCGCCAAATCATCCATTAGCTTAGCGCCAAAAAGGTGATGCGCTTCATCAATATAAACTCCAAGTTGCGGCAGTCTGCATAATTTTTGAAACCTTTTATTTGGTTCAAGCATATTTTCGTCATAAATAATTTCTTCATCATCATAAATGCCGGATAATAATTTTAATTGCTTTGGTGCGTCCTGAAACAACTTTTGAGCCGCAGATTTTTCCTTATGTGATTTTTTAACAATTATTTTTTGGTTATTCGTAATGATAATATTCATCATTGAATTATCAATGGTGTTTATCGTAGTATTAGTATCTTCCAAAAACTGTATTTTAATATTTGTATCTAATATATGTGCGTATTCTGGCGGTACAACTAAAGTTTTGTCAAATTCTCGTATCTCTGTCGCAAGTGTCTGTAGTACGGTTTTATCAGGAGCGAAAATTAATGCATTATAGCAATAAATCGGCTCTTTAGGGTGTTTGTTTGCAAGCAAAAACTCATAATAAATACAAGTCGCCATTAAACGACTTTTTCCTAATCCCATCGTAAGAGCAAAAATGTAATTCGGATATTCCGTTTTATATTTTTCCATTTGTTTAAATAAAATTTCTGTTTGCTCTTTTGTATAACTATCCCATAACTGATGCTGACCGTCTTTATAATATCCTCTTCCTGAAAAGTCGCCTTCTTCTTTTACCCACAGTTCAAATATTTCTATTACCTGTTTATTCTTAAAAAACTCTTTTATAAAAATATACATTTCGAGTGCTTCAAATTGCGGTGTATGCAAATATGCTTCTTTTCTTTCGCTTTTATCGTTATAATTTAAAAATGCCCTTGTTAGTACTTTGTAGTTTCTCTTGATAATCCCTTTTTTTTCCTGATAGAAATACCATAGCTGTTCATAAAATGCAAATTGTTCATTGTAGTCTACAATCTTCGATTGTTTCGTTTTTTTCTTAGCCATAACTAGTCTAATTCCACATCACATGACTCAGAGATAAGGTCTGTAATTCTAACTTTAATACGCCCTGCGTCTTTTGGTATTTCATACTCACCTTTTACAAAACCATTCTTTTCGGGTATATCAATTACAGTAGGCTGCATTTCAACTTGGTCATAATTAAAATCAATCATCACTGAATCAACAAGTTCTTTCCAGTCAGTAACCATCGTTTTTTCCAAACTAAGTTTTTGCATTAAATTCATGGGATAAAACTTCTTTATAATAAGTTTATTTCCTTTTTTCTGGATGTCTGCCTCTGCTTCACGCTTTAATTCAAGAACAGCGTTATCTCTTAAAATATCAACAATTTCTACATCAATCTTGTAATTGGAAAGCTGTTTTTTTAACTCTGCTTTTAAGTCAGGTTCATGTCCCATACATACAAGAGTTATATGTAAAACTGTATCATGCGGATTTTTTCTTTTATCTTGTCAAACTCTTTATACGGTAAATTTGCTGTTAGTGCCGTTATGTCTGCCTTGCTTGCAATCATATTTATTGGCATTATTTTTACCATTCTGCCATCTTTTGTTCCGTCATAGTATGAACTGCTATTTTCTTTTTGAATGTTAAGTGCTTCAATTAGAAGTTCTTTTGCTTGAATAAGATTATTGAAAAATTCATAATTATTTACATTGAAAATTTTGAAACTTGTATATTTTGGTTCTTCTGCATTTAATTGTGTGTCTAATTCTTTTTTTATTTTTGTAAGCCGTTTCATTGTAGTTTGGATCGCCCCAAGATTTATGTCAGCACCGATAAAACGTCTTCCGAGTTTCATGGCAACAGCCTGTGTTGTTCCTGAACCCATGAAGCAATCGAAAACAAGGTCTCCGGGGTTAGAAGAGGTTTTGATTATTCGCTCAAGTAATGTTTCTGGTTTCTGCGTTGGATATCCAACATTTTCTAATGCTGTTGGTATTTGTTGGAATGACATTATATTATCCCATACATTAGATATATCTTGAACCGAATTTGATTCTTTTAAAATATTTTTTAATTCATCAATATTTTCGACTTCTTCGACTTGTTTGCGAAATAACTGATACGAAAGAGTATCGTCCCATACATCGCCAAAAGGTTTCCCCTTTTTAATAATTTCATCTAAATATAGAATTGTTCCACGACCATCGAAGTATCTTCGTCCCTCTTCATCAATTTTATTAAAACGATCAAGATAAGCTTTTCTGTGCGGCTGTCGTAGTTTATTGAAAATTGGATTATTTGATTTGGTATAATATAATATAGTATCATGTCCTCGTATCCAGTTTTGTGCTTGAACTTTAAACCCAGACAAAACAGTAATATCCCATATAATTTCTCTCTTAAAACAACTTTGCCCAAATATTTCGTCAAAAATCAATTTTATATAATGGGCTCTTTTTTCATCTAAATGAATGTATATAGATCCTTTTTCT
>WQYB01000056.1 GCA_009781475.1 Treponema sp. | reverse complement strand
TAAAGTTCGTAATCTGATAATTTTATTCCCTCTTTACCGCGGCACGCACGTTCGCCTAAAGGCTCACTGCCGTTGTTAATAATGTTTACATTTTCTTGTGCCGGAACGTTTAGATTTTTTTCATCCACGCCCTTTGACAGGGCGCAATCAGATTGTTCCCAGCCCAATGTAGAAAACGGCCAAAGCCAGCTTGAAAACCATGTATCAAGCACATCGCTTTCCTGTTCTATGTTTTTGCTGTTACACTGCGGGCATGTGTCTATATCGTTACGTGAAACTGTAGATTTACCGCAATCGGCGCATGTCCATGCCGGGATGCGATGCCCCCACCATAATTGGCGGCTTATACACCAGTCACGGATATTTTCCATCCAGTGTTTGTATGTGTTTTCCCATTTTTTCGGATAAAAGACAACTTCGCCTTTCTGCCAGCATTCTAATGCCTTGTCAGCTAACGGTTTCATTCTTACAAACCATTGTTCGGAAAGAAAAGGTTCGATTACCGTATTGCAGCGGTAGCAATGACCTACAGAATGTTTTATAGGTTCATCTTTTACATACCAATTACCCGCTTGTAAATCTTCGATTACTGCAGCTCTTGCTTTTTTTACTGTAAGCCCGCGGTATTTTTCAGGTACATTTTCGTTTAGAGTGCCGTCCGGGTTTAATATATTGATAATTTCAAGATTATGCCGTTTAGCTAGTTCCCAGTCATTTGGATCGTGAGCCGGAGTTACTTTTAAAGCGCCTGTCCCGAAAGTGCGCTCAACATAAGTGTCAAAAATAAGCGGAATATCCCTTTTTGTAAGCGGAAGACGCAGTGTTTTTCCTTTAAAAGCAGCGTAGCGCTCGTCTTCGGGGTGAACCGCAACTGCTGTGTCACCTAACAATGTTTCAGGGCGTGTTGTGGCAATTTCAATGCAAGCATTGTCAATGTATTTTTCTTTATCATCGCTTAAATAATAACGAATGTGATACATTTTTCCCGATGTATCTTCATATTCAACTTCGTCATCGGCTAAAGCCGTACCGCAGGATGTACACCAGTTAACAAGATAATTTCCTTTGTATAAAAGCTGACGTTCATAAAGAGTTACAAAGACTTCACGTACAGCGCGCGAAAGTCCTTCATCCATTGTAAAGCGTTCTCTGTCCCAATCAGCACTGGCTCCAATTTTTTCAAGCTGTTTTGTAATGATGGCATGATGTTCATTTTTCACTTTCCATGTCTCTTCCAGGAATTTTTCACGCCCAAGCTGATGCCTGTTTTTCCCTTGATCCTTTAATTTGCGTTCAACTACATTTTGGGTAGCAATACCTGCGTGATCAGTGCCTGGAACCCAAAGTGTAGGAGAGCCGCACATTCGGTGGAAGCGGACAATAATATCCTGAAGGCTGTTATTTAAGCCATGTCCAAGATGCAAAACACCTGTGACATTGGGCGGGGGAATTACTATGACAAAAGGCGGTTTATTGTTATCTTTACAATTTTCCGGTTTGAAAGCGCCGCTTTCCTTCCATAAGGAATAGATGCGGTCTTCAAAAGATTTTGGATCATAGGCTTTTGACATCATCATAATAGTATCAATATACTTATTTGAGAAAAATAATTCAACAGACTGCAATTTATTGTATCTGTTTAAAGCCCGCAGTGCCAATAAGTTCTTGCAAAAAGAAGAATTTCCTGTTATTTTTAGAAAATACGGAGGTAATTATGTCAATGTCAATAGATAAGAATAAAGCAATAGGAAATCTTAAAGAAATTCAAGAAAAAATGTATTCAGATACTGATATATCTATTTTCCGTGAGTACCATAAACTGTACAGAAAAGAGATTTCCTTTTTTAAAAGGTCATGGGCTGCCGCCTGGCTTTTTATGTATTACGACAAAAGAGAAACTCCTAACTTAACTAATATTGAAAATCAAATTAATTTAAAAGGAAGAAAAACAAAAACAGTACCTGAGAAACCTTCGGTTGAATATCATTTATCAGCGGAGGAATCAAAAAGGTTATTTATAAGTATAGGCAAGAACCGCAGGTTATTTCCAAGAGAAGTTATTACGCTTATCATGTCAAATACATCAGCCGCAAGAGAAGATGTCGGTATGATTAAAATACTTGACAGCTATTCATTTGTACAGGTAAGAGACACAAAAGCAGATGAAATTATCGAAAAACTTTCCGGTTTTAAGTTCCGCGGCAGGACACTTTCTGTTAATTACGCAAAACCAAAAACCAGCGAAGCTGATATGGAAAATAATTAAAAGAAAGATTTACCACGAACCACACGAACCATCACGAAATAAGTAGATTTTAATTAAATTCATAGTTTAAAAAGAAATTATATTAAATACAAACAGTATCAGGAAAATAAAAACAACATTGACAGCAGCGCCAAGCAGCATAATCATCCATGCGAGCGCTTCAAGCGAGTAAGCGCGGATTGCGTATTTTTTTTCAAGGCTTTTCGGTACATCAGGCAATAAATCAAAATGAAGCAGATCCCAGTCTACACGTAATCTTCTTGCATTCCATGTTAAACGGCGGTACAGTACCGTTAAAAGAAAACCCGGAGGCAAAACCGGAAGTATCGGTATAAATACTGCGACAAATGATGTAATTACAGTAAGGCGGAAAGCAGGTCTTCCAAGAAATGAAGCTGCAATCGAAATTAATGCAAGAGCTCCAATCACAAGTGATGCAGGTGTTATACTGTTCCAGTATTCATTGCGTGTTCTGGCTGATCGGATAATCCTGCCGGTAAGTTCATCATCGGGACAACTGTAAAATATAATCATTAAAGGCTGTTCCTTGGATGAAATAAAACTTAATCTGTTATCCTCAGTTCTTATCTGACCGCCGATAAAAACTTTTGTACCTTCCGATAATGTTGATACACGATTCCATCGAATCTGCTGCGGTGCTTCGCCTTCGCTTTCTTCTTCGCCTTCATGCATTGGTAAAAGAAAACATTTTGTTTTTTCAAGAGATACAGGTATTGTTAGATCGTCACCTCTTACCCATAAAGTATTGCCGTCAGTTATTGATTCAATATTTCCCGTAAAACGGTAAATGTCGCTTGTTGAATTTATTATTCTTAAATTATTTTCATTGCCTAACTGACGGTACTGACGGTAGTCAAGTAATGATTTTAAGCGGAGAAAATTAAAACGGTTTCTGAACCGGTTCCATTTAAAACGGTTAAAAAAACCGCCTGTAATCGGAATAATGCCGTAACAGATTACAACAATTAAAATAATTACTAGGAAAATTAAAAATCTCGTGGTATTATCCCTCCATGTCAAATAAAATTATCCATTTGGTTGTAGGTCCACTCGAAACAAATTGCTGGATTTATCCCACAGGTCCCGGCGAAGCTGCAATTATTGATCCAGGTGATGAAGCCGAATCAATTATAAAAACATTGGAAAAACATTCTCTGACAGCTAAGTATATTTTACTCACTCACGGTCATTTTGACCATATCGGAGCAGTGCCGATGTTAATCGAAGCATTAAATCCAAAACCGAAAATAGCCATTCATAATCAGGATTCCATGTATTTAGGAAAGGAAGCATATAAAGCTCATTCTATAAGCATAAAATCTGCAATGGGCAGCACCGCATTTATCGACGCTTTTTGGAAAAATATGCCGCTGCCCGATATTCTGCTTGAAGAGGGAAGTACAATTGCTTCTTTTACTGTTCTTCATCTTCCCGGTCACACACAGGGTTGTGCGGCATTTTGGGACAAAGACGCTTCGGTTATATTTACAGGGGACACTCTTTTTAAAAACGGCTACGGACGCACAGACCTGCCAGGCGGCAATACCGAACAGCTTTTTGAAAGCCTGCGGCGTCTGCAGACCTTAGACCCAAATACAGTTGTTTACCCCGGTCACGGCGAAACTACAACTATTAAACAGGAAAAATTCTAGAAGAATCTTACCACGGAGTACACGGAGTTTCACGGAGGGAGAAAAGATTTTCGAACAAAAACCTCTGTGTTCCTCCGTGTCCTCTGTGGTTATTCTCTTCATCAGTATTCCTTGACTAAATTGATGATTTCCTGTAATCTGTATGAAATTGACTACAATTTAGGAGGAATTTAATGAAAGTTGCGATTAATGGCTTTGGGCGCATTGGACGCCTTGTTTTTCAATCACTGGTAGAGCAAAATCTGCTGGGAAAAGACAAAATTGACGTAGTAGCGGTTGTTGATATCGTTACCGATGCTTCATATTTTGCTTATCAGCTTAAATATGACTCAACACAGGGTCGTATGAAGGCAGATATTAAAACTAAAAAGAGCGCAGGCGCTGCAGAAGATGATATTTTAATTGTTAATGGCCATGAAATTCAGTGTGTTATGGCAGAAAGAGAACTTAAAAACCTGCCTTGGGGCAAGTTGAACGTTGAATATGTACTGGAATGTACCGGTTTATTCTGCGATGACAAGGCTTTTGGACACCTGGAAGCAGGCGCAAAAAAAGTTATTATTTCCGCTCCGGCAAAAGGCAAAGACAAAAGCATTCCTACATTTGTAATGGGTGTAAACCACGAAAAATATAATTCGGCAACTGACGATGTTATTTCCAATGCATCATGTACAACAAACTGTCTTGCTCCTATCGTACATGTACTTCTAAAAGAAGGCTTTGGTATCGAAAACGGTCTTATGACCACTATTCATGCTTACACAGCAACTCAAAAAACAGTTGACGGTCCTTCCAAAAAAGACTGGAGAGGCGGACGCGCTGCAGCTATCAATATTATTCCTTCGACCACAGGCGCTGCAAAAGCGGTTGGCGAAGTTCTCCCCGAAACCAAAGGCAAACTTACAGGCATGAGCTTCCGCGTTCCTACACCTACAGGTTCAGTTGTTGACCTTGTTTTCAGAACTGCAAAAGATACTTCTATCGATGAAATCAACGCAGCTTTCAAAAAAGCTTCAGAAAGTTATCTTAAAAATATTTTGGAATTCCAGCAGGACGAAATTGTTTCCACAGACATCGTTCACAATTCCAATACTTCGATTTATGACAGCTTGGCAACTCTCCAGAATAACTTACCCGGCGAAAAACGATTCTTTAAAGTAGTTTCCTGGTACGACAACGAATGGGGTTATTCAAACAAAGTTGTAGACTTACTCAAATACATCGACAGCAAGAAGTAGTTAGAGAAGATCTCACACGGAGACGCAAAGGCACAGAGGACACGGAGTATTAATTCGTTCTCTTATTCTGTGCCTCCGTGTTCTCCGTGCCTCCGTGTGAAGAATTAGAGAAAAATTTTAGGAGAAAAAATGATAAAGACCGTTAAATCTGTTGATTTAAAAGGCAAACGTGTAATAATGCGTGTCGATTTTAACGTGCCGATGAAAGATGGGGTAGTGCAGGATGATACACGCATAACAGCGGCGATACCTACCATTCAATATATTTTAGAGCAGGGAATTAAAACCCTTACTTTAATGTCGCACTTGGGCGACCCTTCCAAAGATTCAAAAAAAGCAAAAGAAAAAGCCGAGAAAGACGGTAAAACATTTGACGAAGATTCCTACATCAAAGGTAAACACCGCATGGCTCCTGTTGCCGCATATCTGCAAAACAAGCTGGGGAAACCGGTAATTTTCGCAGGCGAAGACGGCTGCTACGGAAAAAAAGCATTTATCGAAAGCCAGGCAGACGGAAGCATTATCATGCTGGAAAATACCAGGTTCCACAAAGAAGAAACAGCAAAAGATGCGGCGGATTTGGACAAACTTGCAAAAGAACTTGCATCTTACGGCGATGTTTTTGTAAATGATGCATTTGGAACCGCTCACCGCGATCATGCTTCGACTGCATCTATTGCAAAGTTTGTACCTGTTTCGGCAGCCGGTTTTTTAATGGAAAAAGAAGTTAATTACCTTGAACCTATCGTAACAAACCCGCAAAAACCGTTAGTTGCAATTATCGGCGGCGCGAAAGTTTCGTCTAAAATCGCAGTTTTGGAAAGTCTTTTAAAGAATTCAAGCGCACTTATTATCGGCGGCGGTATGGCATATACATTTTTGAAAGCGCAAGGATATAAAATCGGCAAATCATTGGTCGAAGACGATCAGATTGATACAGCGAAAAAAATTCTTTCTGCTGCAGACAGCGCAGGTGCGAAAATCATTTTACCTGTTGATCATGCAGGTGCAACTTCTTTTGATGCTTCTGCTGTAGCTATTCCTGTTGACGGTTTTGATCTTCCCGATAATTTAATGGGATTGGATGTAGGACCAAAAACAGTTGCAAAATACAAAGAAGTTCTTGATACAGCCAAAACAATTGTATGGAACGGTCCTGTCGGTGTATTTGAATTTGACGCATTTGTAAAAGGCACTGAAGAAGTAGCCAAACTTGTAGCCGAAGCGACAGGCAGGGGAGTTATCACTGTAGTCGGCGGCGGCGATTCAGTTGCAGCTGTAAACAAGTTCGGACTTGCATCAAAAATGAGCCATGTAAGTACAGGCGGCGGTGCTTCGCTTGAACTACTTGAAGGCAAAAAATTACCCGGAATTGAGGTATGTAGGAAATAATTTGAAGAATACCTCACACGGAGGCACAAAGGCACGGAGTTTTAATAATTAATCTTCTCCGTGAGCTCCGTGTCCCCGTGTCTCCGTGAGATGAAAATGAGAATAAATTATTAGGAGAAAAATGTGAGTAGAAATTATTATATGGCAGGCAACTGGAAGATGCACATGACGCGCACAGAAGCTGCGCAATTGGCTCAGGAACTGGTTAATCAGTTAAAAGACAGTACGCATAAATATCTTGTAGCGCCTTCTTTTACGTTGCTTGAAACTGTTTCAGCTTATATCGAAGGCACTAATATTCAGCTAGGCGCACAGAACTGCGCTGCAGAAGAACAAGGCGCGCACACAGGCGAAGTATCTGTTTTGCAGCTTAAAGACCTTGGTGTACATACAATCATACTTGGACACAGCGAAAGAAGACATGTATACAAAGAAGACGATGCGCTTATAAATAAAAAAGTTAAACTAGCCCTTAAACACGGGTTTGAAGTAATACTTTGTATCGGCGAATTACTGGAAGAACGCGAAGCCGGTAAAGTAGAAGAAGTTTGCGAAAATCAAACTGTAAAAGGACTTGAAGGCGTAAGTGTAGCCGACCTTGGAAGTGTTGTAATTGCATACGAACCTGTTTGGGCAATAGGAACAGGCAAAACCGCGACCCCGCAGGATGCCGAAGCCGTACATGCATTTGTCCGCAAAGTGATTGCACGTTTATACGGAGACGATGCTGCATCAAAAATTGTTATACAATACGGCGGTTCTGTAAAACCGGATAACGCAGCGCAGTTAATGGCGATGGAAAATATCGACGGCGCATTGGTAGGCGGAGCATCGCTTAAAGCAGATACGTTTATACCAATTGCAAAGTTTGCATAAAAAGTTATGCAGAATTAAAGAGAGCATACATGAGTTTTTTTTGTTTATTGTGGATTCCATTGTTTTATCTCCTTCGCCGCTCTCTTGTAGGCGGAGGAAGTTCCGGCGGTGTATGGGCACTTTTATTGGGCAGTATTACCGCTATTATTCAGTTTTTCCTGGGTGATCTTGTTAACCCGGGAGGATTTGGATTCAGCCGGTGGCTTTTTGGTTTTATAGATATTGTAAGCCTTACAGTTCTTATTCCGGTAATAATTTGCTTTTTAATGCTGCTCTTCCGTGGATTTTCCGGAGATGCAGATTTTGCCAATTTCGCGCTGCTTTGGTTAATTCCTGTCGGTGCGTTACGCGCATTAAGCTGGAGTTCTCTAAACGATCCTATCCTGTTAATTCTTGTTCCGCTTCTTTGGGCTGCTCTTGCTGTCGGTATATCATTTTTTATTAACTGGATGACAGAAAGTTTCAGATGGTATATTGCGATTGTTTCAATTCTGTGTATATTAATTCTTCCGCTGGCTGCAGCTACTTCTTACTGGGCATTCTTTTCGCATCAAACATTTCTTGGTTTTGTATTATTAATTGTCACTTTTATACCGCTTGTTATTTCGCTTGTCTTAAGACGCGGGTGAAGATGTCTTTTTTTGGTTTTTTAAAAATTAAAACTAAAGAATTCTCAACCACGAACCACACGAACTCATACCTTTGGTATGGACACGAAACTTTCGTACTGGAATTTCGTGTTTTTTCGTGATTGAACCGAAGGTTCATTTCGTGGTAAATAAATCTTAATTTTTTCTTTTCGTCTTGACGTAATGGATTTTCAATAAATTTTGGTAAAAAGTTTTCTAGCTATCAATCTCTACCAATAACCCTTATCAGATTTCCTGTTTGTGTTTCCCATTGTCTTATGCTTACATCGCGTGAGCCGGAAATTATTTGGCTGCCTTCGGGATTAAAACATACAGAAATTACCCAGCCGCTGTGCCCTGAAAAAGTTCTTATTTCCCTGCCTGTTGTGGCATTCCAGAGTTTAACGCTGTTTTCAGTGCCTCCGGAGCCTGAAAGTATTTGGCTTCCGTCAGGGCTAAAAACAACAGAGTTTATCCAGCCTGTGTGCCCTGTTAAAGTTCTTGTTTCTCTTCCTGTACTTACATCAATTATTTTAATCGAGCCGTCTCCGCTGCCAAAAAGAATTAAAGTTCCGTCGTGGTTAAAATTAACTGAGTATATTCCTTCCCTGTATCTTGGATATGTTCTTATTTCCCTGCCTGTCGCTGTTTCAAAATGTCTTATGGTAGCGGAAAAATTATTTGTGCTGTTTGATTGTTCTGTAAATACAATTTGTCTTCCGTCAGGGCTGAAGGCTACTGATGTTATCATTCCTAAATCGCCGTAAAAAGTTCTTATTTCTCTTCCGGTATTTGTGTCCCATAGTTTAGCCATGTTTTCAGAGCCGCCTGCAAGAACCTGTCTTCCATCTGGGCTGAACGCTACAGAATTAATCAAATTAATATGATGATTGGGAAATGATCTGATTTCGCCGCCTGTATCAACATCCCAAAGCCTTACAGTTCTGTCATAAGATCCCGAAGATACCAATTGTTTTCCGTCTGGGCTGAATTTTACAGAGTTTACTCCGGAAGTATGCCCTGTAATGGTTCTGATTAGCTTGCCGGAAGCTGTATCCCATAATTTAATACTTCTATCGCCGGAACTGGATGCAAATTTGCTTCCGTCAGGGCTGAATGTTACAGAAAGAATGTGGCTTGTATGGACTGCTACAGGAATTATTTCAGGTTCAATTACAGGTTCCACTGTTTTACAGGTGTAAAAAGGCAGTATTGTAAAAATAATAATTATAATAAATATATGTTTCTTCATATTATATATAATCGGTTGAAAATAAAGAAATTTAACCACAGAGTACTGCAACTAAAGTTGCTTGGAGTTTCACAGAGTTTTTCTTCGAAAACTCTTCTTTCCTCCGTGTTTCTCCGTGTACTCCGTGGTTTTTTTTTCTAATTGTATAGCTGTCTATTGCTCCAAAACCATAACCTTGCTAATATATCTAAATGCGTGAACAAAATACAAAGTCACTTGGAATAAATATTGGTTCAACCAGCCTTAAAATGGCGCTTTTAGATAATAATAAGGCGATTTGGACAGCTTCGATCCCCCACGAAGGTGATTTTAGCGCAGCAGTTCATAAACTTTTAGCGGATGGAAAGATAGAAGAAGGCATTCCGGCTCTTGTAACAGGTAACGAAGGTCGTTTTATGTTTGACCTTAGCGGTACTTTAGAGCCGCTTTGTGTTGAAGCTGCTATGGAAAGCCTGGGTATCAAAGCTGATGCAGTTGTCAGTATGGGCGGGGAAGACCTCATTGTCTATTCACTTGATACAGACGGCAAGATTGTAAACAGTTTTTCGGGAAATAAATGCGCATCAGGCACTGGTGAGTTTTTAAAACAGCAGCTAAACCGCATGGATATGACACTGGATAATATCGACAAAGTGCCTGACACTGCAAAAGTACACGCTCTTTCCACACGCTGTTCTGTTTTTATGAAAAGCGACTGTACCCACAGGTTAAATAAACGTGAAGCAACAAAAGACGATATCGTTCTTTCTCTTTCCGATGTTATGGCAGTTAAGGTTATCGATTTTTTAAAACGTGCAAAAGTAACATCAGGTAAAGTAGTACTGACAGGCGGTATTACTCTTAACCGTCATATAATTCGTTTTATCCGCGAAAAAGCGCCAAAGATTGAGTTTATAATCCCAGACACTGCTTCTGTTTTTGAAGCGCTGGGCGCTGCTGTTATGGCTCCAAAATCAGGAAGCCGCCTTCCTTCGGCGGATAAACTGCTGCGTATAAATGATGTCCGATTCGGCACTCTAGGTGCATTGCGTGACTGGAAAGATAAGATAAAAGTTTTTGATAAATCTGACGGTAAGGTTCGCTCTGATCGCGGTTATATACTAGGTGTTGACGGCGGTTCTACTACAACAAAAGCATGTCTTGTTGATATCGAAAACGATGAAATTGTCGCAAGCCATTACGGGCGCACACACGGTGATCCTGTTAAAGCGATTAAAGAATGTCTTTCGATTATTCAGGATAAAGTTATCGCAGATACAGGCAGTAAAAATATTGATATTCGTCTTGTAGCCGCAACAGGCTCGAGCCGCGAAATACTCGGTGTGTTTTTGGAAACACCCGGCGTATACAACGAAATTATTGCGCACTCTGTCGGCACTACTTATTTTGATAAAGATGTAGAAACAATTTTTGAAATTGGCGGGCAGGATGCCAAATATGTATTATTGAAAAACGGCGTACCTATCGATTATGCGATGAACGAAGCATGTTCTGCGGGAACGGGTTCCTTTTTGGAAGAATCGGCAGCAGGAGATCTTTCCATACACAGCGCGAAAGATATTGGACCTGTAGCGTTAGACGCAAATGCGCCGTGTAAATTCGGCGAGCATTGTTCTGCGTTTATTAATAGTGATATTAGAAAGGCGGTTCAGCAAGGTGCTGGCAGGGAAAATATTACAGCCGGGATTGTCTGTTCGATAGTATCGAATTATTTAAACCGTGTTGTAGGAAACCGCACAATCGGCAGTAAAATATTTTTACAGGGCGGAGTTGCAAAAAATCCTTCAGTGCCGCTTGCGTTTGCTATGTTATTAAACAAGGAAATACTTGTTCCCCCATCGCCTGAACTTATGGGCTGCTTCGGCGTTGCGTTACTTGCAAAGCGCAAAAGAGACGAAGGGCTTTTAGCGGAGCAAAAAATAATAATCGACGATATTGTCAGCCGCGAAATCGGCTACGAAAGAGTTTTTGTATGTCAGGCTTGCGAGAACCTTTGCCCTATACAGGTTTTAAATGTAAATAATACAAAGTACATGTTCGGCGGACGCTGTAACAAATACACAAACATGCGAAAGCAGGTAAAAGATATTCCTGTATTTGACTATGTCGAAAAACGCCAGAAGATGTTATTCGAAGAGTTCGCCGCACCAAATTTATTAGATAATACCTCTCGCAAAGGCGCAAAGGCGCAAAGGGAAGATAAGGGTAGAGATTTTACAATTGGTATCCCTCGGGCTTTTTCTGTGCATACTCTTTATCCATTGTACTCGTGGTTTTTCCATGAGCTTGGGATTAAAACATTTCTTTCTACCGAGGTTGCGCAATCAGGAGTTTCGCGTGCCGAAGCGCAGTACTGTTTCCCTGCGGAAATCGCGCATGGTGCTATTCAGGATTGTTTGGACAAAGGCGCGGATTATGTTTTAATGCCTCACTTCCGCGACATGCCTAGTTATGAAAATGATGTACACGCAAACTTCTGTCCTATTACACAAGCATTACCTTACTATATGGAAAAAGCATTCCCGGATATAGACGCAAAAAAATGGCTTCCTTTGGTTGTAAGTTTTAAATTCGGCGAGGCAAAAGCGCTTGAGCTCTTCTGCGAAATGACAAGGCTTTTAGACATTGGCGAAGCAGAAACAAAAGCTGCGTTTGATGTTGCGTGGGCAAAACAGTTAAGTTTTTTTGAAGCGGCAGAAAAAATGGGTGTACAGGCGCTGGAAGATGCGCGAAAAGCAGATCGTCCTGTTATCGCTGTATTGGGACGTCCTTACAACGCATTTACACCTGAAGCTAATATGGGTATTCCGCGCAAGTTTACAACAAGAGGTTATTCGATAATTCCTTTTGATATTCTGCCGTTCCGTGATGAAAATATTTTTTCCAATATGTACTGGTATTACGGTCAGCAGGATTTAAAAGCTACGTCACTTCTTAAAAAAGAAGATAATATCTATCTTACCTTTGTTACAAATTTTTCGTGCGCTCCTGATTCATTTATCCTGCATTATGTGAAATGGATGATGGGGCAAAAGCCTTTCCTTGTTTTGGAACTTGATTCACATTCTGCAGATGCAGGTGTTGATACCCGTGTTGAAGCATTTTTAGATATCATCGACGGATACCGCGCGAAAAAAAGCGAGATAGAAGCGCAGCGTTACGATAACGGCTTGCGTTTTGTCAGTCAAAAAATGGAAAGCGGCAATTTTGATATGCGTATTGATAATATTAAAACAGGCGAAAAAATTCCTGTAAAAGACAACAATCGTATAAAAATTCTTCTTTCCAATATGGGAAATATTTCTACTGAGTACATGGGAGCCGCCATCCGCAGTTTGGGATACCATGCGCAGGCGCTTCCAGTTGCAACTGACAAAACAATTCAAATTGCGCGCGCTCATGCCTCGGGAAAAGAATGTGTTCCAAGTCATCTGGTTTTAGGAAGCGCATTGGAGTTTTTCTTCAGCGACAAATACCGCAAAGACGAGCTGTACCTTCTGTTTGTACCGATTACAACAGGTCCATGCCGTACGGGGCAGTATTATATTTACTACGAAAATTTATTCCGTGACCTGCGTCTTGAAAATGTTGTTGTTTTTATTTTATCAGCGGATAATTCATACACGGAACTGGGACCTAGTTTTGCCAAAGAAATGTGGAAAGGACTTGTATTGTCTGATTATTTAAAAGACATTCAATGTTCGCTCTTGGCAACAGCAGTTGATCCTGTAAAAGCGGAAAAAGATTTTGAACATTCATGGCGGCGTGTAATGAATGCAGTTGAACATAATCCCAAAAACTTATGGAAAGAATTAAAACACGTAGCAGCCGATGTAAAAAAGATTCCGTTAAAACGAAAAGTTAATGATTGCCCTCGTGTTTTAATAGTCGGTGAAATATATGTGCGCCGCGATGATTTTGCAGTCGGCGAATTAATCGATCTTATGAGCGCAAGAGGCATCGTGGTAAAAATTGCAGGAATCAGCGAATGGATTCACTATCTGGATTTTGTGCGCGAGTATGGGCTTAGAAAACGAATAAGACTGCAAAAACCGGGAAGAAGATTATTTTCTAAACCTTCAAGGAATTTAAAAAAATTGCAGATAGAAGAATGGTGGAAACATCATATCGAAAAAAAAGTACTTGCGATATTAAAACCGACAGGACTTATACCTGAAACACCGCACGATATGCGTCACATTATGAAATACACAGTAGAACATTTTGTTAATCTGGAACTCAATTCAGAAATTGCCGTTTCTTCGGGTTCTGCGGCGGCGGCAATGGACACAGGTTATTCAGGAATTGTTAACATAAGCCCGTTTGCCTGTCTTATCGGGCGTGTAATCGAAGGATTGTTTACACCGTGGGCAAGAGAGCGCAACTATCCGATTTTATCGGTTGAAGTTGACGGTAATCTCTTGCCGCCGAATATCGTAAACAAGTTAAATATTTTTATGGTAAATGTACTGCGCTTCAAAGGCGGCAGCGATTTATCAACATTGGTAGACAAGGTTCAATATGAAACGTCTTGAAAAAAGTATAGAAGCACTTCTTGAAAATTATGACACACACGGCATGGTAAACCCTTCCGGAGCTGCTAACCTTCCCGGGCGCGAAAGCATAGAAAATATCGTAAAAGGTTTGGAAGAACTATTATTTCCCGGTTTTCTTGAAAATATCTGCACAAAAAAAGAATCTTTAAAAAAAATCACGGCAGAAAAAGTTCTTAACATTTATAACACACTGGTTACCGAAGTGGAAAAGAGCCTTGCTTTTTCCGCAAGAATTGCAGGGTTGAACAGCGGAAGCAAGGGATGCCATGCCGCCGCTACTTTGGTTGCAGAAGAATTTTTTGAAGAGCTGCCTAAAATCAGAATTGTTTTGGAAAAAGATTTGGAAGCAGCCGTACACGGAGACCCCGCGGCAATGAGCGCTGACGAAGTTATTCTTTCGTACCCGGGGTTTCAGGCGATTACCGTTCAGCGTATCGCACATTTTTTCTATTCAAGGCAGATACCATTAATTCCAAGGATGATGAGCGAGATTATCCATAAACGTACAGGAATTGACATTCACCCGGGAGCAAAAATCGGCGAATCATTTTTTATAGATCATGGCACTGGTGTTGTAATCGGAGAAACTACGGTTATCGGCAGGAATGTTAAATTGTATCAGGGTGTTACCCTTGGAGCGTTATCGGTTAAAAAAGAAGAAAGCGGCCATAAAAGACACCCAACTATAGAAGATGATGTAACGATTTATGCTAACGCTACAATTCTGGGAGGCGAAACAGTAATTGGACAGGGTAGCATAATCGGCGGCAGCATGTGGATAACTCAATCTGTAGCACCGGGAAGTAAAATATACATAAAACGCTAAAAATGTGTTATAATTAATATGGCATTCCATGGAGGTACTATGAAAAAACTCTCTATTTTTGTTTTCATTTTCATTTTTATTATAAGTGCATCTTATTCACAAAATACCGAAAGCCCTGTTCCGCAGATGGACGAAGCTGTTAGAAATCTTGCAAGGGAAATACATGCGAAACTTGTTGAAACAAGAGCAGAAAAAATCGTAATTGGTCAATTTACTTTTCAAGGCAGTCAGCCTCCGTTTAGTACATATTGGGTAAATCAATTGACAAGTGAACTGGTAAACATTCCCAGAAGAAATTATACAATTTTATCAGGTAACGCAGCTGACGCAGGATGGACAGTAATAGGCGAAATTATTCAAGCTGCTGACATTATTAGGGTATATACAAGATTAATTCGTTCTTCAGATCGGGCAATAGAAGGCAGTTTCCAATCCAGTTTTCAGCGTAATGAATTTATTAACAATATGATTTTTCAAGCATCTGCCGCAGGCAGCAGTACTGCAACCGGAACTGATCCATGGGAACCTGATAGCTGGGACTCTCCTGTCACTTTTACAATAGGAACCAGTGCAAACACTCCTTTAATGAATCGTTTCTTAACGGAGGGTGACGAAGATTTTTTTCTCCTTGTCCCGGAAAGGGACGGACGGCTTACAATAGAAACAACAGGCAACATCGATACTTTCATGCATCTTTACAACTACGATACCAGTGAAGAATTAGATTCTGACGATGACGGCGGTCAGGGATTAAACGCAAGGATTGTACATAACGTAAGAGCCGGAACACGATATCTGGCTGTTGTCCGCGGTTACAGTTCTTCCATTACAGGAGCTTACGGCTTTCGCGCATTTTTAATTGTAAGAGAAGGAGCAACAAGTTTTGAAAATCCGATTTCCTACGAAATAGGAATTGGTGAAAGCAATGTTACGACAGTGAATCGCACATTACAGCAGGGTGATGAAGATTTTTTTCTTTTAATTCCGCAAAGAGACGGACGGCTTACAATTAAAACAACAGGAAGAACAGATACATACATGGAATTATTTGATGCTGAAAGGGAGCTTCTTGCTGAAGATGATGATTCAGGGCAAAATACAAACGCACGTATCAGGTACAATGTAAGAGCCGGCAGCCGTTATATTGTTTTGGTGCGCGGTTACAGCACCAGTACCACAGGAAGTTACGGTTTTCGATCGTTTTTCCCCGAAGCAGGATTATTATCTGCCGATGAATACGAACCGGATGATGAACCGTCTTTAGCTAAATTGATACGGATTGGCGAAACACAAACGCGCACTTTCCATTCAGCCGATGATATTGACTGGATAAGGTTTCAGATTACAAATGCAGGCCGTTATGTGATTAATGCAAGAGGCGTAAATAACAACCGGCTTGATACATACATTGAATTATTTGACAGTAATTTAAATCTTATTGCAGAAGACGATGATGGGGGAGACGGATTAAGCGCCCGTCTTTCAATAAATCTAGGCGTTGGTACATACTATTTAAAAGTTTGGTGTCTTGATGAAGAGCCAAATCAGGCATACACCGTTAATATTTCAGCGCAGTAATTATTCTGTTTTTATAGCTATAATCAATGCAGCAACAGTTCGGGGATTATTGGGTGTTGCTGTAAACGCAGCTTCGTTTTCACTATATAACAATTCTGTTGTGTAGCCGTCACCTATAGCTGATGAAAGGCGTTTGTTTATAGTACCCTGTGTAGATAAAAAAACGCGTATTATATTTTGAATATCCAAAGCCTGTTTTGCGTAAAGTGTTATTATATATTCTGTGCCTGCTTCGTTAATTGTGATTGTCTTGTTCTCGCCTGGTAAAACTATAATGCTGTCATTGTAATTTAGTAATGGTGAAATTCCTGTTTGCGGAAATAATAAAACAGGAGAATAAAAATTATCACGGCCTGAAGGCTGAGAAACAGAAAATGAATATACATAAGCGCTTTCTCTTGCTCCTACAGAAAGACTTATTTGTGTGCCTTCAGTAAATGTTTCCGTAGCGCTGTAATAATTATTTTGCGTAAGAGCGAAAGATGCGGTTCTTGTCTGCGGTTCATTTTCCTGCGGCTCGTTGGTAAAGATTTCCATGTTAATAAAACCGTCAAATCTAATTGTGTCGCTGTAACTTGCGATATTGTCAATTATTTCATACGCTTCCATTACAAAATTTATAAATACATCATACGGAATCCACATAAATCCGCCGTTTCCCCATTTTCTGCCCCAGCTGTTTAAAACCTCAAATGCTCCTCCGTACCTGTTATCATCATAACCTACTACACAAAGAGCGTGGCCATAATAAAATAATTGCGGATTTTCTCTTGGTCTCCAAACTTCTCTGGCATTATTAAATGAATCGGGGGTGTTCATGCCGATAATAACCGGTTTACCTTCAGTAAGGCTTTTTTTAACAATCCTTGTTATTAATGCTTGTTTTTGCCTGTCTTGTCTTGAAAATAAAGTAACATAATCTGCGATAGGGTAGTGTCTTGATGTTTTATAGTAATCCAAATTAACTCTTGGAAAAGAAAGTTCGCGTTCAATATCCAGCATTCTTACAGCTCCGTTATCTCTCATAAAATCCAAAGCTGTATAAATCTGCGCTCCCATCAATCCTCTGGGATCATCTGGTCTTATGTTTCTATAAATGTGTATGGGTGAAAAAACATTTTGTGTTGTTTCTGTCTGATTTAAACGGTTTAATGCAATAGATTCTGAAATAGTTCTTGCTGCATAAGCAGAAGCCCAGCCGACGCAAGTGCCGTAATCTGCTTGATCACCTGGCAGGGGAGCGAATTGTTTCAATGAAAATGAACTAGGAAGCCCTTCATAAGAACGGCTTGAAAGTTCGGCTCTCCTTGGAAGATTATCGTATTCTTCATCAAAAATCGCGCCTCTGCCTTGCCCAAAAGCAAGTGAAGCGCCAGTCAGTAATATTGATAAAAAGCAGATAAACCGTCTATTTCGCAGCACACTATCATAATATACCATTTTTTCTCAAATTTCAAGAAAAAGAATAACCACGGAGTACACGGAGAACCACGGAGGAAATAAGGAAGAGTTTTCGTACTAAAAACTCCGTGAAACTCCGTGTCCTCTGTGGTTAAATTATTAATTCAAGTTCAATTTGTCTTACTT
>WQYB01000055.1 GCA_009781475.1 Treponema sp. | reverse complement strand
TTTCGATAATAACAGGGCATAACAGAGCATTATAAAAAGCAAATGGTACTTGACTAAATCCTTGTGTAGTATATACTTAGAGCAATAGAGAGTACCAGAGAGCAAGTAAGAATATGGGGTTACAAACCACACGAACCAACACGAAAACACACTACGATATCGAACAGCAAGTTCGTGGATTTCGTGGGTTTCGTGGTTAAAAATTTCTATTCTTTTTGGTATAATAGATTAAATGGCAAAAATTCAATTTTTTCTGTTATTCCTCATAATCTTATGTCCAATTCTTTGGGCAAATGAAACAGCGGCAAACAGCCCAACAGACAGGTTTGAAGAAGTTGAAGGCAGGGGACTTGTCATTCAAACCACTCCAAGGGGAGCCAGGGTTTTTATTAACGGCATAGACCGGGGACTTACACCTATCACTTTGGAAAACATACAACCGGGTGAATATAATGTAAGATTGACAAGAGATGGATATAAAGAACGCAGTTTTGATATAACATTATTCAGCGCAAGCCGGCTTATAGTTTCTTGTGAACTGGAAGAAATAAAAGAAGCTGTCAGTGTTTCTGTATTAAGAGATCCGCAAAGCCCGCATCTTCTTCCTTTTAAACCGGAAATTTCAACAAGAGCGTTAGATGATACTTTTACTGTTTTATCGCAGGATAATACCGCGGTTATAAATCTTCCCGCAGGAAACCATATTATAAGAGCCCGGGCTTTTGGCTGGGAAGAAACTTCGGTTTCTGTATTTGTAAGCGAAAATACGGCATCTTCTGCACAGATTTACATGAAACCGGCAGCATTCAAAATGGAAAATATATCTCAAAGCCGAAGGAAATTTAATCCGGAAAATTCAGGTAATCTGGGTTTTACAGAATATCGTTTTGATGTTACTGCTCCGGGTAAGGGATTTATTACGATTTTTAATTCAAGCGGAGCTGTCGTTTATCAAAGACAATTGGAAAATTTTAATACAAGATTTCAGCAAGTAACATGGAACGGAAAGGATTTAAACGGAAATAAATTGCCGCAGGGTTTATATACAGTTGTATTTGAAGCGCAGGCATTTGAAGAGTTTACATCAGATGAAGCAAAAATAGTAAGTATAAAACTGGAAACAGAAATTAATTATTTATTGGATATATTTTATTTACCGCTTGATAATGTATCAGCAGGACTTACATTCTGTCCAATGCCGAATACACTTGCAGCAGGTAGTTATCAATTTGATGCCGGCGCTATTTTTAATACATTAGTAAACGATGGACTATCAGCATCAATCGGATTCCCTTTTAAAATCGGTGTTAGATTTGCTCCTGCCGAAAAACTGGAATTAACATCAATAATAAATATCAATCCGCAAAAAGATCCGGGATGGAGCATTAGCGCTTCATTTAAATATAATTTTTTAAATAATAATTCCGGCATTCCTTTAGCATTTTCAGCCGGAATCTTATATTCATGGGCAAGTGAAACCGGCGAGCCTTTATTGAGCTGCGGTCAAGGAATAGGTCTTTTTACGCCTGTTTCGTTTGAATTTTCACGTTTTTTAGCGGTTTTATGCCCAACAATACTCTGGCAAGGATTTGAAAGTTTTATCCCGGAATTGCATTTATCCGCCGGTTTATTTTATATGGGCGGATGGTTTAACTGCGGTTTAAGTGTTAGAAGCGAAATTGATTTTAATAATATAACAGGTTTTAAATTCCTAACAGGAGCGGAAGCGCATTTTTATCCTCCGGTTTCAAACCTTGTTTTTTATATTCAAACCGGAATGTGGACACAAAATACTATCATTGGCGTATATGCAGGTTTTGGAATGGGTCTGGTTTTTTAAACGCGTACACAACTCAAGGTTAGTTCATCACTTCTTCACGGTCTGCCAACGTTACACGCAATGTAACCGGCTGATTACCTCGGATAATTTCTACAGTTACAACATCACCCGGTCTTGACGCTTCTAAAGAAGCGTAAAGGTCTGCTAAAGTATTTGTTTTTATGCCGTTAACTGCGGTAATAATATCTCCGCCAAGATAAATCACGCTTCTCCCGTATTGTACCGGTTCAGTGCCCTGACGCAATCCCGCTCTTTCTGCAAGACCGTTACGGCGGGTTCTGGAAACAAGGAGCCCAGAATCGACAGGCAGCCTTGCGTGACGTACCAGACCCGGAAAAAGCTGAACGACTGTAGCATCGATCCAGCCGCGGCGTACCCTTCCATGTTCGATAAGTTCATTTACAACACGTTTAGCGGTATTTACAGGAACGGCAAAACCTATTCCAACTGAGCCGCCGGATGGTGAATAGATCATTGTATTAATTCCGATCATCCTGCCCTGTGTATCCAATAAAGGACCGCCTGAATTTCCCGGGTTAATCGAAGCATCGGTTTGAATCATATCCCTGATAATCCGGTTTCTTGATGTTTGAATTGGGCGTCCAAGACCGGAAACAATACCTACAGTTAATGTGCGTTCAAGAGCGAAAGGGTTACCGATAGCAAGCACTTTTTGCCCGACTAAAAGAGAAGATGAATCGCCGTAGGGAATCGTTCTTAGTTCCATCCCGTTAGGAGGATTAAATTTTAAAACAGCAAGATCGTTTTCCGGATCAACGCCGATAATTTCACCTTCAAATTGGGAGCCGTCAGATAGATTAATAAAAACCCTGTGAGCGTTTTGAATAACATGATTATTGGTTAAAACATAACCTCGTATATCTATAATAGAGCCGGAACCGGAACTGCCTTCCTGCGGAATTGGTTCCAAAAACCAGTTAATTGCCATAATTTCTGTAGTGATATTTACAACTGCCGAATTAAGGCGTTCATAAATAGCTATATTTTCCCGTTCGCTTTCAGAAAACCCGACAAGGTCTGATGTATTCAAAGCTACATATTCGGATTGCAGTAATTTAAACTCACCTGTATTAATATCATTTATACTTGATGTTAATGAATCATCTTTTTGCCGGGGTTGAATAAGACCAAAACCAAAGGCTAAAAGTAAAACAATAACAGCGCTTAATAATGAGAAAAATAAAACCTGACTGCGACTATATAATTTCATCAAAACCCTCCTTGTATAGTGTAGCAGAAAAATGCCGATAATAGAAGGAGATATGTTGAAATTCTTTATCTTTTTGTTTATTTTAATCAATTTTACTCCAGTTTTTGGTCTTGATTTGCCTGTATCACGAATCTCCGACGATTCGCTGTTAAGAATCAGATTTAAAGAATCATGGATGTTGGAAACCCCTTCCAGAGTTCTTTCACAGCGTTCAATAATTGAACAATTGGAAACTGGAGAAAGAGTTCAAATCAGCGCACAGGAAAATAATAACGAGTTTATGGTGCTTTTTTCCCGTGAACTTATAAGAGGACGAGCCGAAACAGATACTACTGCTGCCGCCGAACGAAGAGCTACAGGTCAATTTCCCGGCTGGGCGCAGGGTTCCTGGATGTTAATCCGCCGAAAAGATACAGGAGATCCGACTTTAATAAGAGTATTTTTACGCAGCGATCAAAATATGTATATTCAATTCCGTCCTATCAGCCCTGACAGGAGCCAGATGGATGTTGTAATTTACGGAGCAATAATTGCCCGTTCTATACCGGTTGCAGTCGGTTTTGAACGTTTATACACAATGCGGTTAAATGATATCATAAGACTTGCGGACAATAAATTCCCGCTTAGATACTTTGAACCGGATATCGCAAATTACAGAGATACAAACAGATTAATAAGCCAGGTACGCCCGCACTTAAGCGGATTGCGTTTTGCGGACGACGGCGCTATAGATGAAAATGGAAATTATGTTTTAATTGAATCATTATACAGGCAAAATCCGAATACGCAGGGTCTTAACTGTTCGGGTTTTGTAAAATGGTTTATAGACGGTATTTTACGCCCTATAACAGGGCGAAGACTTCAAATCACGCCTTTAAAAGCACCGTTTGGTCAGCGCGGTTCTTCTTTTACAGAAAATTGGGAAGAAAGCCGTGATGTTTTTTTTGGTTTGGACTGGATTAGAAACCTTGCCTCAGAAGCGAATAGAACACTGCGCTCTCCTTCATACATGGTTTTGGAAGAATTTGAAGTACGCCGCGATAATTTTTCTCTTTTGATGGTTAACCAAAACAGGAATTTTACTGTTCATTCATATCCGGGTTTTATGGATGAAGCAGGTTACAGCATTGAAGGGCTGCATCCGCTTCTTTACACACTTGCCATTGATGAACCGTTTAGCTTTTATCTGGCTGCAATAAGCAATGAAATTGCAAATCCGTCAAACCCCCGCGGAACACCCCGCTTGCGGCAATATTATCATGTTGCCGTATTAATTCCATATTTTGATGAAGCCGGAATTTTCAGGATTGTAGTTTTTGAAAGCGCTGCGGAAACATCGTTTACTTCTTTTCGCAACCGTTATCCCGGACATTTTATAAATCTGGTAAGAATCCCTGTTACAACAAGGTTTACACCCTAACTTTTACATTCTATACTGATTAAATGCAAGACAATATAAAGGGTGTAGCATTTGATTTAGACGGGACTTTATACCCCAACTACCGCCTTAACAGAAAATTACTCCCATTTATATTGAAAGAATGGCGCTTGGTATCCGCTTTCGGCAAAGCCAGAAAAATAATCCGAGATGAACAATCAATTAATAACTGCTCTTTACCCGCCGATTTTTACGATTATCAAATTGAAATAACCGCTAAACTACTCTCAGTTGCGGCAGCTCCGTTAAAAGAGAAAATTGAACGATTAATTTACAGGGGCTGGGAGCCTTTTTTTACAGATATCAAACTTTTTAAAGGTGTTACGGAAACATTGGATGCTTTTAGAAAAGCCGGTTATAAATTGGGGCTTTTATCTGATTTTCCGCCTGAAACCAAGCTGGAAAACCTCAAAATTAACGGTATTTGGGACGCTGTTCTCTGCTCAGAGCGATGCGGCGCTCTTAAACCGCACCCCCTTTCGTTTGAAAAGCTGGCACTAGCTATGTCTTTACAGCCGGAAAACATAATTTATGTAGGAAACAGCCGCAGTTATGACGTGGCAGGAGCTGCAAAGGCGGGAATGAAAACCGCCTGGATTAAAAGCCCTCTTTTCCCCGGAAGCGGATTAAAAAAGCCAAAACCTGATTTTTCCTTCCATAACTATCGCCAATTGTATAATTTTATGATACAGTAAATTCATTGAGTATTATTCGGGAGGGATATAATACTGATGATTTTTACAATTGGAAATATAGTAACACTTGGCATTGTTGCGTGCGTTCTTATTCTTTACAGACTGGCGGATAAAAACAACCGTCCTTTGGAAAAAGTAAAAAAATACGCTGAAAAATGCAAAGAGGAAATTGCCGCCTATGCTGATGAAAAAAGCATGGCTGTAAAGAATTTCGGCATTGACCTGGATGTGGAAAAAAAAGCCGCTTCCCAGTTAATGAAAAATATTCAAAAGTTAACTGAAGAAGAACTCGCAAAAAAATCTGAAGCTATAGCAAAAATAGAAGAACACATACACGTTTTTGAATCTTCTCTTGAAGAGCTCTTTGGAATGACCGACAGGGTTCAGGAAAACCTTAACCGCATAAGGGATGAATCGGCATTTGTAGAAAATACAAATAAACGGGTAAGCGAAGCAAAAGATAAATTTGAACAAGTAGAAAGAGCGATTGAAGCTGCCGGACGAAACCTTAAAGAAACAGAAGAACGTCTTGAAAAAAAACATGCTCAGGCAATGGAACAGGCGGCTTTGGATGTTGTTACATCCGCTAAATCGATTGTTTCTGATTTTGAAGCTACTTCTGCAGTAATAGAACGGAAGGTTGAAGAGCACAGAGAAGCTGTATTAAAAGTAGAACGCGAACGGGAAACAAATCTTAATCATGATATGGAACAAGTAAAAAAAATCCTTAAAGATGTTCTTGAAAACGCCGGAAAACGTGCAGACAAAATGGAAGAGGCTTCGTTTGTAAAGTTACGTGAACAGGCTCTTGAAAGAATAAACCAGGTAAAAACATACATCGATGAAAGATTAAAGATCACTCAGGATACATTAAGAACCGAGCATGGAGCAATTAACGAAAAATTAAAAAACATTAACGATAAATGCAACACAGAAATTCTTGATATCAGCACAAAACATAAAAGTACCTATCAAGAAATGGTTAAGGGAACTGCAGAGCTTGACATTATGGCAAAAAAGCAAAGGGAAGATATAACATCCGCTCTTTCCAAACAGCAGGAAGAAGTTACAAGCTCCCTTGTTAAAGAAAGAGAACTAATAAATTCTTCGCTTTTGCAGCAGCAAAATGACTGGAGATTTAATTTGCTGGAATTTAAAAAATCAGCGGAAAAACAACGCAAAGATTTAGATACAGGTTTATTAACTTCAAAAACAGAGTTAAACCAGGCAATTGTTGATTTAAGAGTAAAATCACAAACAGCATTAAAGCAGCAGCACGACGAACTGGATTCTTCCATTAAACTCCATCATAAAGAAATCACAACAGCGATTACAGAACTTAAAGAAAAATCCGGTGCTGCTTTAAAACAACAGCAATTGGAAACAAATGAATGTTTAACCAGGTTAAATACATCATTAGCTGAACTGCAGTCACAATCAAAGATTTTACAAAAACAGCAGCAGGATGAACTGGGTGCGATACTTAATGAACTCAGAGAAAAATCCGGTTCTGCCATCAAGCAGCAGCAGAATGAAATTAACATAATACTCGGCGATTTAAAAGAAAAATCGAATAACGCTATATATTCACAGCAGGATGAAATTAATGCTTTACTTGGCTCAACAAAAGAAAAATTAGACCTGGCAGCAAATAACCAGCAGGAAGAACTTGTTTTAGTACTTAATGAACTTAAGAAAAAAACAGATTCCGCCGTTACATTGCAGCATAATGAGCTGAATTCGGCAATAAAAGGACTTAAAGAAGAAACATCCGCCGCTTTTCAGGCACGGCACGATGAGATTTTTGATGCTATCGATAAACTTAAAACCGATTCTTCTGCCGCTGTTAAATCGCAATACACAGACCTTAACGCTTCGATCAGTCAGTTTAAAGAAGAATCAACAACTGCCTTTAAAACTCAATATGAAGAACTTAATGCCGCTATCAAAGATATAAAAGATAAATCCAATGCGGCGGTAAAACAGCAGCATAATGATCTTAGTTTTGCACTAAGCGAATTAAAAGAAAAATCAAATACTGATGTAAAATCACAGTATGACGAACTTGCGTTAACTCTTAAAGAACTTAAGGAAAAAACCGACGCCGCAGTTAAATTACAGCAAAGTGACCTTAGCTCTACACTTAAAGAGCTTAGAGAAAAATCCAATATTATTGTTACAAGTCAGCAGGATGACCTTAGTGCTGAATTGGAAAAACAAATGGAATCATGGAAGCTGCTTACAATGGAAACTGAACAGAGCATCATAACAGCTAACGAAAAACGCCTTGAGGATTACAGTAAAGTGCAGGCGGAAGCAGTCAGAAGCCTTAACAGTCTTGCAGATGACGCAGGACGGCTGGAAAACGAACTTCGCATTTCTATGCATGAAGCAACAACAAGAGTTAAAAAAGATTTCTCAGTTTTCGAAAAGGAAGCCGCTGTTTCCATGGAAACCGCAGCCACGGCATTTAATTCACAGGCGCAAATTTTACGCAAAGAACTGGAAGAAATGGATAAGGAACTGGACGGCATAAGGCAGCAGGCATATAGTAATGTATCGGAAAAACTTGCATCTTTTGAAAACGATTTTACTGCAGAACTCGGCAAGCGCAGCGCCGATATTGGAATACACATAACAGATTGGCAGACAAACCTTGAAGAACGTCTTGAAAACTCCAGCGATAAAATAGCAAATGAATGGCATCTTGCCGAGGATCGTTTTATTTCGGATCAAAAGAAAAATATAACAAACCTCGGAGAACGCATTACATCAGACCTTGATAAACTCCGCCAAGAAGCGTCCGCTTTTGAAGAAGGTATAAGGGAAGAGATGAACAATATTGATGAAACACGTTTGTCTTTCGCCGAACAAATGAAAAAAAATCTTGCGGAAATGCGTGTATCGTCTGAAAACGAAGTTAAAATCCAGGTTGGACAGTATCAGCTTTCCATGCAGGAAACTTTACGCCAAAAACAAAGAGAACTTGAAAAAGAACTTGAAGAAATGTCAGTACATTCACAAAACGCACGTGACGAACTTGATGAAGCTCTTGCAGTTTCAAAACAGGCGTTTGATGACTGGCAGGGTCAGTATAACATCAGGATACGTGAAAGTGACGCATCATTTGAAGACATGCGCCGCAACTCAAGAGAAATTGCTGATGAAAACGAAGAGCGTTTTTCTCAATTCCGCTTAAATTTAGAAGATATTCGAAAAGAACTCGGTATTCAGAAAAAAATATTTGATCAAACAGGTTTACTTAAAAAAGATTTGGAAAACAAAATCGAAGAAATCAACGACGATCTTAACCGTCTTGATCAGCGGAAAAATGAAATTACAAAACTGGAAGCAGACCTTACCCGTGTAAAACGTCTTGAAGATGAAGTAAACAACAAGATGACACGTTTCTTAAATGAAAAGAACCGTATCGAACTTATGGAGAACAATTTTAACAGCCTTATTAAAACATCCCAGTCTGTTAAAGAAAAGCTCGATCAGATATCAACATCAGATGATATTCTGCAAACTGTACAGGTTCAAATCCGCAAGCTCGATGATTCCATTAAAGAAACCGAAGATAAATACCTTCGTGTTGAGCGCAAAAACGAAGTGCTTGACCAAACCAATGAAGGCATCGATCGTAACTTTAAATTGCTGCAAAGAACCGAAGGTTCGATTAAAAACGCAGAAACTATTATTTCTTCATTGACTGAACAATTTGACGGCTTGCGTACATCCATAGAAGTTCTCGCATCTCAAAGCGAAAAAGCTCTATACGCAGAAGAAAAGATTACTGTTCTTGACGAAACTCTTGCAAAAATTGAAAAGCGCATAACAGACATGAATGTTGCCCGAGAATGGCTTGCACGCACAGAAACTGAACTTAAAGCGCTGGATAAAGATGCAAGGGCTCATCTTAAACTTACTAAATCGCTTTTTGAACGCGAAGGTAATAAAGCGGCAGCGCAGGAAAGAAAGGGCTCCCCTGCTCCGCAGGAACGTGAAAATATTCTAAGGCTTAAAAGCCAGGGCTGGTCGGTTGATGAAATCGCCAATGCCATGAATATGTCAAGGGGTGAAGTTGAACTGACATTGGAAGTCGCCTCAAGAGGGTAAAGCGAAACAGGAATATGAATAAAGAATTTTTACCACGAAATAGAACCTTCGGTTCTAACACGAACCATCACGAAATAAAAAAAGATATCGTAGTACAAGTTCGTGTGCATACCAAAGGTATGGTTTGTGTGGTTCGTGGTTAATAATTTGGATAGATCTGCTTGGAATAGATTCATAAAGACTAGAGAGTGTTTTCGTGATTATGTGAATAAGCTATCGCTTTCCCTGCCCGATTTAAAAAAGATTCAGCAAAAATTTGTGAATAGCCGCAGTGACGGGAAAAATTCGGCTTATGTCATAGAAACGCCTGTTGTATATAACAGCGCTTTAGATGATATAACTTGCGCAAGTGAAATTAAATTAATTCTTGTTGCAGATAACCCCGGACGCCGTGAACAAATGGCTCAAAACAAACGATACCTTGTAGGACCTTCGGGAAAAATCGCAAACAAATTTTTTACTGATAATCCTTCGCTTGGAATTGATTATTCCAAAAATGTGATCATATTAAATAAAACTCCCATTCACTCTCCTCGTACCATCGAGTTAAAAGAATTTTGCCGCATGGATAAGTCTCTTTTAACAGCAATTGAAAAATCGCAGAAGTTTATGGCGCAATTGCTTTTGGATTTTCATCAGGCGCTTTGCTGCTCTGTTTGGATAACAGGTTATTCGGAAATGAAAAAAAACGGTATTTTTGAAGTTTATACAGAAGAATTAAAAACTCTATATTCAAATAATAGAGAAAAATATAAAAACATTTTTTTTTACCGCCATTTTTCCATGAACCAGTTTACAATCGATTTAAAACAGCAAACCCTGGACAAAGAAACTACCGCAAAAACATTAAAACGAATAGGCGCTACTTACAGAGAAAGGATATTGGGGTGAGGATTAAGCTTTTTTAAGTTTTCCTGTATAACAAGATGTTCTATTTTTAATACTCTTCTATACTTTGTTTCTATAAGTAAGATTGTGTTATCTTTTTTATTATTTATTAAAAAATATATTGAACATTTTTACAATTATAATAAAAAAGATTTAAATATTCTTGAAATTGAAAAAGCTAGACCGTTTTCTCGAATCCCAGAAATACTTGGTTTTTTAGAGTCTGGTCTTTATACAAACGCCTTTTTAATTGGAAAGTATGAATTTATTAGTTATAGTTCTGAAAAAAATCTTTGTTGTAAAATTTTAAAAAATACTTTATTTAGCGATTCACAATGCTTCAAAAAAATGGACTATGCCGGCAAGAAATTTGGGCGAGCTTAAAACCAGTTCGCCATTGAGTTTGGAAAAGAACGAGTTCTGTTCTGATGATACTATGTCAATTACACAAAAATTCTGACACGCTCATGAGATATTTTACGTTTTACACAAAAAACTTTACGGGCTCTTTTTTTTTAACGGTTCGTCAGTTTTAAATACGCGATTTAATTTGTTGGGTGACACATTTTCTTTTACATACTTTCGAATATGCTATTTCCTGCGTATAACGGCTTTAAGTCCCAGTTTACGCATTATACGATAGACTTTCTAATGGTTTACTGCTAATCCAGCGTTTTTCATCGTCTGGGTTATTCTGTCACGCCCGTAAGTGCCCTTATGATTATGATATATTCTTTTTATTTCCGTCTCAGTATACTCGTCATTTTTTCCGGTTTTTTATTTAACCATTTGTAATAACCGCCTCGATTTATTTCCAGAATACGACATCTTTTTGTGATACTCAGTTTTACTTCATATTTTTTGATAACCATAAATTTGCAATGAAGGTCTTTTATTTTCCCTTTGTCAGCAATTTTTTTAAGGTATTCGTTCTCAAGCCGCAAATAATCCCATTTCTCTTCTTTATTCAAAAATGTTGCTTTTGTGTAACCGCATTTACCACGTTTGTCCGTTTTTTCTTCGGTAACTTCGCCGTTTTTATATTTTTTGAGCCAAATTCTTATAAGTTTAATAGTTATTCCGTAATTCTTAGCCAGAATTCTTAAACCACCCTCTCCTTCATTATACAGCTTTACCACTTTCAGTTTAAATTCCAAATCATAACGCTTATATGTTTACCCTTTTTTTGACATGACTTATTCCTATTATATACTTGGTATTTTTTTTGTCTACTTTTAGGGGACTATATCAACATGCGGTATTTTTTTATTTACCGAGCCACTTGGCGACTGGAGGCACAGTGAAGCGTTCTCACGGCGGACTAAAATAGATTGGGCGCATCGAATACGTTGGTTGCTTAACGAACAATATCCGAAAGCTGAAAAGGTTGTACTAGTTATGGATAATTTAAATACGCATACGATTTCTTCTCTTTATGAAGCTTTTTCACCGGAGGAAGTATTCTGTTTAGCGCAACGTTTAGAAACTCATTATACAACAAGGCATGGAAGCTGGCTAAAATCGCAGAAGTAGAGTTAGTTTCAATGACTGCGCAATGTTTGGGGAAGAGGCGTATCCCAGATCTATTAACAATGAATTCTGAACTTGCAGTGTACTATACCCGACGTAATCAATCGCAGAAAGTAATTGACTGGCAGTTTAAAACCTCTGATGCGCGTATAAAACTCAAGAGGCTTTATCTTTTAATCGTGTGATATTTTAGGTATTACAATCTACTAGAGAGACTTGACAAAACAAGCAAAGATGTTCATTCTCATATATATGGGTGATTTTATAAAAATACGTAAGGAAAAAGAAGGCGAATATGTCATATTTAATTCACAAAACAGGCAGTATCATCCCTTTAATTCCCCAAAAAAACCAAATATAGAAGAAATTCTGGAAATACTTGGATTATCTTTAGGAGAAAATAAGCCTGAAATAATTTATTGCGAGAACATGCTGCCTAAAAATCCTGATATTAAACCTTCAGCTCCGTTAATTGCATATATAGAAATAAGTAATTCCTGCGTACTTAATTGTAAACATTGTTTTAAAAGTCATATTAAATATTCAAATACATTATATACAAAAAAAATATTATCTATAATAGACGATTTAGAAAAAATGGGCTGTTTTGAACTGCGGTTTGTAGGGTTTGAGGCAATCAATAATAAAGATTTCTCTTGTATTGTAAAGTATGCAAAAGAAAAAAATTTTTATTTAGTATTAAATACATGTGCTTATTTTGAACCTGAAAAAATGAAATATATTACTGAACTTGAGTTTAATGAAGTACTGGTAAGTTTAGATGGGATAAAAAAAACACATGATAATATCAGAAAATCAGGTTCATATGATAGGGTAATAAATCTGTTAGAATATTTATATGCCAATAAGGTAAAAACAAGATTAAACATGACTGTCTTTAGCGACAATATTGATGAAATGCAGCATATTGCAGAGATTTCAAAAAAATATAGTTTAAGTGTAGGATTTTCTCCATTTAGACAAATCGGAAACGGGAATGGGAATGGAAACAACTTAACTTCACAAAAAATGAAAGAAATAGCGGAAAAAACCAATGAATTACGAATTGAATATCCAGAACAAAATTTAATGCTGGCATATCATGACTTTATTAGCGATACAATATCTCTTCATCATCCAATCTGGGAGGGAGATGTTTGTCCTGCCACAAAGAATATAAGTATTTTGAATGATGGCAGAGTATTTTTTTGTGATTTTCTGGAATACATTGGTGATAAATACTGTGGCGGCAATATATTTGAAGAAAATATTAATAATATTTGGCAATCATCAGAGGGTTTTCAACTATACAGAAGTTTAAAAAAAACAAGCCGTTGCTATTCTTGCCTTCATTATATAAATTTCAAATGTTCAGGCGGATGTGCAAGCGAAAACTTGGGTGAATATGATATTTATTACGACAGACTCTGCTATGAAAACCAATCACAATGCGAACAGGAGTTATTGGCGAATAAAAGTGTAAACATATACAATGAATGTTACTACATAGAAGGCAAGATTAATGGTATTAGTAATTACAATAACTATTCATGGATACCAGAAAAGACCATTCCTGAAATATCGGAGCTTATTAAAATACTGAAAATAACTAATGAGCATGTAATTGTGGATTACGGTTGTGCTTTTGGATATTATGTCAAAGCACTTAGAGATATGAAATACGAAGCATACGGAATAGACATTTCTGAATATGCAATAAAAAGAGCAAAAGAAGACGAATCTATAATAAATTATATCTGTCAATCGGATGATTTGCATTCTTTGAGTTTAAAAAATATTGATTTTATTATTGCAAAAGATGTATTGGAGCATTAAACCATTAATAGATTGATTTTATTTTTAAAAAGTGTAAAACAATATAATGCAAAGTTATTTGTAACAGTTCCGTTGTCGGAATATGACGGCGGAAAATATATATGCGATAATACAAATGATATAGGTCACATTATCAGACGAACCGCAATATGGTGGACAAATATTTTTGAAAAATATTTAGAAAAAAAAGTGTGTCGTATTCATCTTCATAACTTTCATCTTAAAAAATCAAATAAAGATAAAGGAATGGGGTATTTTTTATGTTAATATTGGGAATAAAAAGCAAAAAAGAAAGAAAAGGCTTGTTATTAATGTTTAGCATAATTGCTCTCATTTTTAGTATTGTTTTTTTTGTATTGGGAACAATATGCTCATTCTGGAATTATGGTTTTACATTTTTATATTATGTTTTCATAGCAATTGCAACTGCAATTTTTGCAGCTTGGTTAATTGAAATAATTATTGGCGGTACAGAGATAAGAATAGAACTTCCATATAGTCAACAACAAATAATTAATAAAAGATGGATACCAATGTATAAGGAAGCTATCAATAAAATTTATATTCTTGGAATTGATCTTCAGAGAACAACTGACAATTTAATAAATGAATTGGAACAATTAAAAGATAAAACAAATTATCTGAAAATAAGAATAATACTAAGTGATTCTAATAATGCGTCAAAATCAAAGGAAAAATTAGAATCTTTTTTTTATAAAATGGAACAGATTGATTTTAAAATAAAAAGAATAAAAATATCAAAGATAAAATATCAAATTGGTATAATAGATAATGCTTTGATGATTATCCCATACAAACAATTTAAAAATGTGCCTGAGAATAAAAGACCTATATTAATTAATGCAAATAAATATAATTTTAATAAACATGATTTTACTTTAGAGGATTTTGAAGAAAATGATTTTTATGACAAATATTTAAAAGAGTTTGAAAAATTATGGAAAAAAGCCAGAGAATGGATGTAAAAAAGTTGAAAAAGGATAAGGGGTATTATTATCAGTAGTATGAAGCAATCAACTGGTAAGCGGAACATTTGAATACGCATTTCAAGCAGCAAGTGCAATAAAAACCTGATAAGGTGTTTTGAAGTTTAACAGCTTCATAGGTCTGTGATCGCCAAGACTTGATCTGACACATGATGATTTCATTACATCAGACTTAAAAGAAATATATCTTGCTCCTTCTGAAAATGCCGCAGAGGATGCTCTGGATCGATTTGCCGGAAAATGGGATAAAAAATATCCTGCTAAATCAAAATCCTGGCGTACGCGATGGGGTGAAGTTATTCCATTTTTGAAATTCACTCCCGAGATACGTAAAGCCGTTTATACAACAAATACCATTGAATCTGTAAATTATAATCTTCAGAGAAATTTGAAAACTCGCCAGTCATTCCCAAATGATGAAGCTGCTATGAAATTAATTTTTATGATCTTGCGCAGAATCTCTAAAAGATGGACAATGCCTATTAGAAATTGGGGTGAGGCGTTAAACCAGTTTGCGATCATTTACGGAGACAGAGTCCCGTTATGATAATTTTGCGTTTTACACATAAAAAATTACGGGTTCTATTTCATCCATGAAATTTTCTCCTGAGATTTGAAAAGCGATATATACAACTAATGCCATAGAATCTCTAAACTATACTCTTCAGCGAAATCTAAAAACACGTTTATCATTTCCTAACAATGAATCAGCTATGAAATTAATTTTTATGATCTTGCATAGAATTAAGAAAAGATGGACAATGCCTATTAGAAATTGGGGTGAGGCGTTAAATCAATTTGCGCTCATTTATGGGGACAGAATCCCGTTATGAGATATTTTACGTTTTACACAAAAAACTTTACGGGCTCAACATTCTTATTTACTTCTATTTGTACCTATATTCCTGTCGCCAATTGAAACATCCATAATATTACATTATCATTATTTTTCTAATAATAAAACATCAAATATATTTTTATTAGAAAAACTATTATTTAATTTTTAAACATCCTTTCTTTTCTAATCTTTTTGTTTATTGACACTTCGGGTTATTTTGACAGTTATAATATGTTTCTATTATTTTTTATTTTGATGAAAAGCAATAGAAACATAACCATAATAATAAATAAAATTAAAAACAATAAAATAATTTTATAGTTATTTTTTAAAAAATCATCTTCATTATATTTAGATATAATTAAATTAATATTATCTTTTTCTAATAATGCAAAAAAAATATTTTCCTCTTCAAAATTATTTATATTATTAAAACTATAATCATTAAATATTTCATTATGAAAGGCAGGTATTATAACATTAGTTATATCTAAATATTCTCCATCTTGTTCATAATAGAAAAAGTATTCTTGAAGGGCACTCCCAACCCTATTATTAATAACACTATGAATTCTATCATTAAGAAATATATACTTTTGCTCTTCAAATAATATTTCATCAAGAAAATATGTTATTACAGTCTCTGTTCTTTCTCCTCTTACTATATTTTCAATATTTTTTTTATCCATTATTGAATAATTATAAAAATCATATGAAGGAGAATGGGTTATATTACCATTAATTAGTTCAATTTTTTCAAAAGTATAATAACCATTAGGATAAAAAGTTTCTACTAAGTTTAATTCTCCATCCAAATACGAATAAATTTTTTCATATTCTCTATATCCTTTACCAATTTCTTTAATAATATTTCCGCTAGAATCATAAAAATACTCAATTTTTCCAGAAATATACTCTACTGTAGGAGAATCTCCATAATTAATAAATTCTTCATATTCATAACTTGATAATAATCCATTAGAATAGAAATATTTTAAATTACTACTATTAAATCCATTAGGATAAAACCAACTAACTTCTGTAAAAGTCTCTTCAAATTTATATATCCTGTTTACATATGGCAGCATTGATTCAATATTTTTTGCATAAACAATGATTATGTTGTCCATATTTATATAATAATATTGAATTGAAAGCAAACCATTATTATAATAATCAATACGAGTAATTTCTTGATTCATAAATAAATGTGTCAAATTTTCACTAAAAATAAATATTTTACTAGTAAAAGATAAAATTATTAAGAAAAATACAATTTTCATATTTACTGTCTTCCTTGTTCTAAATGCAAATGAGGACCGGTAGAATGACCCGTATCTCCAACTTCTCCTACTTGTGTACCAGGAGGTAGTGGTATGTCTGATACAGACGCAGCTCTTGCAAGTAAAATTAATTCATTTAATCTAGTTTCAACGGTACTATTTGGATTAAGATGAGCAAAAGTAGAATATATATCAGAATGAATATTATAAACCTTAAAATAAAGTCCAAATCCAACACCAAAAGTAGTTCTTTTAAATTCACGTATATAATTCTCACGAGAATTACCACTGTCCCATCTATAAGCTGAACTACTAGTACTAAGCCACATTGTATCATTTTCAGATGGTATTCTTACAGCAGTTCCTGTAGGAGCTTTATAATCCACTGGAGAAAAACCACCTGCTGCTGTACTATGTCTTCTTCCATCAGAATAATATTCTCTAACTGTTATATTTATAGTACCGTCTACAGGATGAATTACTCTTGAACCTCCTATAAATCTAATTGATCCATCAGAATCAAAAGCTATATATGGATTAAAATCTTCCATAAATCGTTGCCATGCTGTTAAATATGCTTGATATGATTCTTCACATCTTCTCCCATCAGGATCAACATACATTACAGGATTATTCCCGCCATAATGGTAAACATGCAAGTTCACATAGTTGAAAATTCCCCCAACACCCGGCAAGTTCTGATTCCTCTTCCTCGCTTCATCATCAATCGGCGCGCTTGGTATGTAATCCCCCTGATACATAGCCGGATCAACTCCCAGCCACCTTGAAGTGCGGGGGTCAAGGTACCTCGCTCCGTAGTAATACAAGCCGGTCTCAGCGTCAAGTTCTTTGCCTGTGAAGCGGAAAGGTGTTCCGTCGCCGGGAGAGTTAAGGTTTTTCCAGTCTATCCAAAGCTCTCCGTAAGGAGTGTACTCGATTCTTTCGTGTAACTGTCCTATGTGGTTTGTTATCGTCTGTGCGCTTCCAAGGTGGTCACTGTGGTAGTAATAAATTCGCTCACGTTCAGCTTGCGTGTTGTTGTTTCCTTCACTGTTGTACTTGGTAAGAATGCGCTGTTCACCTAAGTAAATATGTTTACTCTGTACCCACTCAGCTCTGGAGTCGTTTGTCTGCCACATTCTGTTAAAGTACAATGTAGATCTCCTGTTATTCAAAACGTATTTAATGGCTCTCTGTCCGTCAGCTCCGTAGCGGTACTGTACGGTGTAAGCG
>WQYB01000054.1 GCA_009781475.1 Treponema sp. | reverse complement strand
TAAGAATTGTCCTTGTCCAGATTCCGTGTCTGTATATTTGTATCTTGCCATTTCTCCTCCGCTTATTTCTGAGTATATCAAAAAATCTGTTAAGTTTTGATTTTTTCTACAGACTCTGGATGCTGGTTTAGCGACGCAGACGGCCTGTAATGAGGCAACAGGATGTTGCCGAATGAAAGGCGAAGGCGCGCTGCTCAGGCTAAAGCCTTCGCGCAGTTTTCATCCTGGTAACTTTTATTGTGCGCCACGCCGTGTTAAAGTAATCATCCACACGCATAAGCGTGCTTAATCGGGCGTAGCGCGGCTCAATAAAAAAATAAAACAAGCTCCATCGCAAGATGGGTTTTTTTGTTTCCCCCCCCAATTGGTACCATGGATTTTATAAGAAAGTTTGACCAGCATCCCTGTTTGTAGTATTATTTACATTGGGGGAATATAAAAACTATGATTAAAATGTTTTCTGCTTTTACAGAAGAGATCGATGATGTCGATGCTGCAGTATCAGAAATTTTAAAACAACTGGATTTAAAACATTCCTTAATGAAAAACACAGTTGGCATTTTACATTGTTATCACGAATTCATCGACAGCGGAGTTATTAAAGCCCTGTCTGAAAAATTATCTTTCGATATTATTGGAATCACTGTTCCTTATATCCGCCTGACCGGGAATGCAAGTTCGATGGGGCTTATGATTAATATACTCACAAGCGATGATGTAAATTTTTTAACGGGTATTTCCGATCCCATTGACATCGGCGGAGGAAATATTGCTCAAGTGACGGAAAAATTGTGCAGCGGGATTTCTGCCGGGTTATCGTCAGAAAACAAGAAACCTCCTATGCTTATGGCCTTTGGTCCTTTTTTGCATATATTAAAAATAAACGCTGATGAATTTGTTAATAATATAAGCCGTTGTTTTCCTGACATTCCGGTTTTTGGTGCGTTTTCGTTTTCAGAAGAAATTGACTATAGCAAATGTTATTTTCTTTATAACGGCAAGAGTTATGAAAGCGTAGCGGGCCTTATCGCGTTTACCGGCAATATTAATCCGTCGTTTTTAACAATGTCGGTTCCGGAAAAAAATATAATCGGAGAGCTGGCTACTGTTACAAAATCAACGGGTAATATTATGCATACCATAAACGGAATGTCTGTGGAAGATTACGCAATATCAATCGGACTTATCGGAAAAAAAGGCGATCTGATAAAACTATACTCAACTCCGGTAATCGCAAGGCTTGATGATGGTTCAACGATTGTGCGCGTCTGTATCGGCGGGGACGAGCAAGGCGGAGCGGTTATGGGCGGGCATGTGCCTGAAGGAGCAAAAATCGGATTCACGATGCTGGAGTTTGCAGATACTGTTTCTACAAGCGAAGAAATCTCAAAAAAAACTCTTGAGATACTAAACGGCAGAAATATTATTATTTATACCTGCATGGCGCGTCTTGAATTTCTGGGAACTAACCAAAGAGAAATGGAAGCAAAAACAATATGCGATATTTTGGGTAACTCAACATGCTTCTATATTGCATATGCAGGAGGAGAAATATTTCCTTACAAGCTTCCAAACGGCAAATTTGTAAATCATCTGCAAAATTTTTCTATTATTGTATGTTTGTTATAAGTTGATGCGATATGAGTAACGAAATTGAAACTGGTAATACTGCATTATCTGACGATAATTCACTATCTAACGATAATTCATTGTCATTAGACAATTCATTATCTAACGATAATGTAGAAGATTTGCAGCTTCAGATAAAAAAACTAAGCCGCCAAATTTTACTTCAGGAAAAGAAAATAGCCCGTGCGGAAATGGTAGTGTCTACACGCGACAGAGTCATGGAAATGCTTAATTCTGAGCGTTTATTGCAGGAAAAAGCCCTTATTGACGCACAGGAAGCAAATGAATTACAGCTAACAATATTAAACACTGTCGTTAAAGCTACCAAGATTGGGTTGTGGAATGTAGGAATAACAGAGAATGATTTATTTCATCCGGATAACTCATTTACATGGTCGGTCGAATTCAGGAATATGCTGGGGTATTCAAATGAAATTGATTTCCCGAATGTGTTCGACAGCTGGAGAGATCGCCTGCATCCCGAAGATAAAGAAAAGGCTGTCGATGATGTAGTAAAGCATATTTCGGACTCAACCGGCGCGACACCTTATGATGCAGAATACAGGCTGATGAAGAAAGACGGCGAGTATTCATATTTCCGCGCATATGGTGAAGCCATACGCGACAGCGAAGGTCATACTATCCGTTTTGCCGGCGCGCTGATGGATATAACAAAATCAAAAAACATCCTGCTCAATACTGAAAGATTAAGACAGGAAGCGGAAGCGGCCAATAAAGCGAAAAGCAATTTTCTTGCCAACATGAGCCATGAAATGCGAACTCCGATGAACGCGATTATCGGCATGACTTCCATAGGAAAAAAATCTAATGAAATAGAACAAAAAAATTACGCTCTGAACAAAATTGGAGATGCATCTTCCCATTTACTCGGTGTTATTAATGATGTACTTGACATGGCAAAAATAGAAGCGAACAAACTGGAACTTTCACCTATCGAATATAGTTTTGAACGAATGCTTCAAAAAGCGCTGACAGTAATAAATTTCCGCGTAGAAGAAAAACAGCAGCGCTTAACTGTGAATGTTGATCAAAACGTACCAGGTTTTCTTATTGGAGATGAACAGCGTTTAGCGCAAATAATTACAAACTTGCTGTCAAACGCAATAAAGTTTACGCCTGAAGGAGGCAGCATCTGTTTTGACGCTTCGTTAATCAGTGAAACTGACGGCAGCTGCGAGTTAGGCATCAAAGTAACAGATAACGGAATAGGTATATCCCCCGAACAAAAGGAAAGGCTGTTCTTTGCGTTTGAGCAGGCCGAAGCCGGAACAAGCCGCCAATACGGAGGAACAGGACTGGGACTTCCCATATCAAAACGTATCATCGAACTTATGGGCGGCGGTATTTGGGTTGAATCGGAACCAGGTAAAGGCACGCAATTTTCTTTTACTGTGAAAGTGCAGCGCAGCGGCAGGAACTCCTGTTCTATACCAGCTTCGGATATAAATGACAGTCATGTAATCAGCGCAGGTGAATTCAACGGCAAGAAATTATTGATTGCAGAGGACATAGAAATTAACCGTGAAATTTTCATCGCTCTTTTAGAAGACACAGGGTTAGAAATAGACTGCGCTGAAAACGGTGAAGAAGCGTTTAAGATGATAGAAACAGCTCCTGATAAATATGATATTATTTTTATGGACATCCAAATGCCGTTGATGAACGGGCACGAAGCATCCCGGCGTATACGCGCTTTTGAAGCAAACCGGCAATCACAGGAACAGCAAAAGAGGATTCCGATAATAGCGTTAACTGCAAATGTTTTTAAAAGCGATATAGAAGATTGTATTGCAGCGGGTATGGATGATCATCTTGGCAAACCGCTTGAAATAGACAGAGTAATAGAGATAATAAGAAAATATTTTAATTAGCGCGAATCATCCTGAAAAATAATTTGTACACTCCAAAAAATGCTTGACATAAAATATTATTTTTTGTACAGTATTCAGGATCGCATGTTCTTTAGATCTTGCGGTCATTTAAGATGCGTAACTGCAATCAAAAAAATCACCAAAATTTGGCCTTCTTTTTCAGCAGGTTTAAGAATTTAAAGACAAACCGCAAGCTTACCTTGGTAAGCAGCTTACCTTGGTAAGTAGCTTGCCTTGGCAAGTACGCATCTTGTTTATTTTTTAAGGAGAGTGCTGGAAACTACCGAACCGATGCTTCGAGGCTATCGGGCTCGTTGCAAGTACAGCTTTTGAAAATGTCAATGCCGTCATCCAATTTTAGTTTTTCACAGGATCTAATGGCAAATGCATATGGTTGTCATTATGGAGATATCGCCGGTTAACAATAGTAGTTGTATTATTGAATTATTGGCGATAAACCCTGCGGTTTGTCGCCTTTTTTATGCGCAAACCACGCTAGTGCCGTATATAATTAATTAATGTCATGATTAAGAGATATGTTTTGTTTCAGGGAGGAAACTATGATTAATTTAATTGCAAATGAGCTTAAGGCTCAGGAAAAAAAACAACTTACTCAAACAGAAAACGCCGCATGGATGTTTAAATCCAGCGGGCAGAATCTTCTTGATATGAATTTTCGCGTAGCCAGTTACAGGGGGATGAACGAAAGTGAGATAATAGGCGATTGGATAAAAGCTTTTGCAGACGATCCGGAACTTGCGTTAAAGTGGCTGTTTTTTGCAAGAGATGTTCGCGGAGGTTTAGGAGAACGCCGTCTTTTCAGAATTATAATGGAACATTTATGCAGAACGGAAAATAGATTTTTAAAACTCTTAAAATATATTTCTGAATACGGAAGATGGGATGATTTATTGACAGCTTTTAATATAAATAAAGCAATTGTTGTATCTATAATTAAAGAGCAGCTTGAAACCGACAAAGTGAATATGCAGAATGGTAAATCGATCTCTATAATGGCTAAATGGCTTCCGTCTGTTAATACCAGTAACAAAGAAGTAAGAAACCTTGGGCGCGATCTTGCTAAAGAGTTAGCGCTTACAGAAAGAAACTACAGAAAAACTCTTGTTGAATTACGAAAATATCTTGATGTAACCGAAGTTAAAACCGCTTCCAACAGATGGGGAGAAATTGATTATCCTAAAGTATCTTCGCAGGCGAACATCAAGTATAAAACTGCATTTTATCGTCATGATCATGATCGCAGGGCAGCTTACCTTGAGAAAGTTGAAAAAGGTGAAGTTTCAATAAACGCTGGCACTCTTTTTCCGCATGATATTGTTCATCAATATAACAAATATACTGCAGCTGTCGATCCTGCAATCGAAGCTTTGTGGAATAATTTGCCAAATTACGAAATAGAAAATACTCTTGTTGTTGCAGACGGAAGCGGAAGTATGTGCTGTACTTTATCAGGAACCGGAGTTCTGGCATTGGAAGTAGCAAACGCTATTGCAATTTACTGCTCAGAGAAAAACAGCGCAGAGTTTAAGAACAAATATATTACATTCTCGATGAATCCGCAGTATGTGGACTTTACTAATTGCACATCGTTACTATCTAAGCTCCAGTTAGCATACAAATATAATGAAGTTGCCAATACGGATATTTACAAAGTTTTTAAGTTGATACTTGATACTGCAGTTAAAAATAAAATGAAGCAAAAAGACTTTGTTAAAAATATTCTTATAATTTCTGATATGGAATTTGATCAGGGCGCAGCAAACGCAAATGAAAGCCTTTTTACGCAAATTGCAAAAGAGTATAAAAAAGCAGGATATCAGCTGCCAAGATTAATTTTCTGGAATGTAAACTCAAGAACAATGGCTGTACCTGTAAACGTAAACAAACTAGGCGTATGCCTTGTTTCAGGTTTCAGCGTACATATTGTTAAAATGGTTGTAAGCGGAAAACTTGATCCGTTTGAAGCATTAAAAGACGTGCTTATGTCAGAACGTTACAAAAATATTACATTCAAGGAGGATAGTTAGAAAAAACTTAAAAGGGCGGATAGCTCAGCTGGTAGAGCGCGTAGACTTCCCGAAAGGGGGAATCGTGTATATGATTCTGACTGCAAAAAATATAACTATGATGCCGAAGGTTCGAATCCTTCTCCGCCCGTTAAAGATGTAAAATGATGGCTTGACTTATCTAACCGCAATATATACAATAAAATACTAAGTTATTCATAAGGTTAATCTCTAAAAACTAAAAAGTTTTTAGAGAATGATCTTATTACATTATTTCTTGAGGCTAAAAGCCTAAAAAAGCGTTGTTAAAAAAGAAGGTAATTTTATGCTTAAATGCGCGAGTGTCTATACATATGAAATAGACAACCAGGACGCGGCGTTAAATGAAATTAAAACGCAGCTTGAAAGCAAGCTCACGCTTCTGGAAAACACGGTCGGCATTATCATGTGCCATCCTGAGTTTATCGGCAGCGGAACATTACGGTTTATTTGCAGCAACCTCCCATTCAGCATCGTTGGTGTAACGACCGCAGCACAGGCGGTGAACGGCGAAGCTGGAGAGTTAGTTCTGACTATTTTTGTTATAACTTCAGACGAAGCCCGCTTCAAAACAGGAGTTGCGGAACATATCGAAAAAGACCTCACTATGTCGGTCAAAACAGCATATGACAACATCTCTGCGGGTGAAACCGAAACCCCGCGCCTTGCATTAATATTTCCGCCGATACTTCTGCAATACGCCGGCGACGATTATGTTCATGTATGGAAAGAACACATACCTCAAACACCGGTTTTCGGAACGCTTGCTATGGATGACACACCAACATTTGAAGAAAACAAAACCATTTATAACGGGGAAACCTATAAAACTGCAATACCTTTTGTACTGTGTTACGGAAACATCAATCCGCGCTTCCTGATCGGAACGATTCCCGATGATAAAGCCACACCCCATACGGGTGAAATCACAAAATCAAGCGGTTCGCGCGTCCGCGAAATCAACGGAATTAATATCTACAAATATTTTGAAAGCATCGGGTTAGAGGATAAGGGTAAATCCTCTGTAAATTATCTTTTCCTTCCGTTCCTGATCGACCAGAAAAAACGCCCGGATTACGATGGCGTACCGGTTATCCGTGTGCTTGATTCGTTCACGGACGATGGTACGGCAATCTTCCACGGCAATGTCGATGAAGGCTCAACCTTTACAATAATTAAATGCGAGTCCGACGACATATTAGCTGAAACGCTTGAAAAAGTAAAACAGGTAAACGCCATGCCGGATGTAAACGGGGTACTGCTGTTTTCATGTATTGTCCGCCGTATTGTGACAATGGATAATAGTTCCAACAAGGAATTCGAAATAGTCAGGGATTCGCTGCGGCCTGATATTCCTTTTATGATAGGCTGTGCGGGCGGCGAAATTTGCCCGACCTTGATTAAAGACGGCATTCCAACCGATCGATACCATGAATATTCACTGGTCATTCTTGTTCTATAAATAAGGGGGACGAATATGTTAAAATGTGCAAGTGTATTTACATATGAAATAGATAATCCGGAAGCTGCCTTAAATGAAATTAAAACACAGCTTTCGGAAAAAATCAAATTCCTTGACAACACGGTTGGCATCATTATGTGCCACCCTGAATTTACCGATTCTGTCGTTTTGAAACATGTATGTGAAGGCTTGCCGTTTGATGTTGCGGGAATAACAACCGCATCGCAGACAGTAAACGATGAAACGGGTGACATGATCCTGACCATATTTGTAATGACTTCAGATGACATTTGGTTTCGAACAGGTATTACGGACAGTATAAACGATAATCTTTATGAAACGGTAAAAACCTCGTATGATAAAGCCGCTGAGGGTGAAACCGAACCGCCAAAGCTCGCCCTCATATTTCCGCCTTATATAGTTGACAGATATTCCGGGGATGTGTATGTCAGAGTATGGAATGAAATAATCCCCGGAACACCGTTATTTGGCACATTAGCGGCAGACGACACGCTGGATCTTCATGATAGTGAAACCATATATAATGGTGTGAGCACAAAAGATGTTATGTCTTTTATATTGTGTTACGGAAATATTAATCCGCGGTTTTTAATAGCGACACTTCCCGAAAACACCAACCTGTCCTTGCGCGGTAAGGTTACAAAATCAAAGAACAATTTTGTATATGAGGTAAACGATATCAACGCACGTATGTTTTTTACAGGATCAGGTATTCCCGACATCGTGCCTACCCTTCCGTTAATGATAAACCAGACCGGAAACGAAAATGACGGCAAAGGCTGTGTTAGCCCGGTTCCGGTTATACGTGAGCTTGCTGCTTACAGCGAGGATGACACCGCAATATTCGGCGGTGATGTCGCGGAAGGTTCAACCTTCCTTTTTCTGAACTTTGATTCGGATAGCATTAAAGCAACCTCACGATGCGAAATAGAACGGATAAATGCGCTTTCGGATGTAAACGGCGCGGTTTTATTCTCCTGCGCCTCGCGGAGGATGGTGTTGTTAGGTACCAACGAAGATTGCGCTGAGCTTAAAATCGCAAAGGATACGATAAAACAGGAAATCCCGTTTATGCTGGGTTATTCCGGCGGCGAAATATGCCCGGTTTTAAATAATCAGGGCATTCTGAATAACCGTTTTCATAATTATTCGATGATAATACTTGTTATTTAAAAGCGGAGAAAAAATGCTGGATGCGCATTTAGGCGGTGACGCGAAATACAATGAACTGCTGCAAAAATATCAAGCCGCTGAACTGGAAATAAACAAGCTTGCGCGCGAGCTCCGGACGCTTAAAAAACGTCAGGAAATCAGCAAAATGAATATTGATACGCAAATCAGCCTGAATAAAACAATCATTAGCGAAAAGCAAAAACAAGAAACGTTTCTGCGTCTGCTCCTTGAATCATGCCCCGAATTAATTATTATTCTCAATCATGATCTTGAATATGTATTGGGCAGCAAGTCCGTTGAAAAACATTTGGGGGCAGGTGATGCTGCTTTGCTGTACGGACACAGTTTCTACAATATAGTTGAGCGGTTCCGTTCCTCCGTTTTTACCGACGCTGTTATCAAACGGATAGAGGATATCGTTTCAAGCCGGGGCACAGACTTAAAACTGGAGTTTATTGATGTCAATACCGGTAATCACAAATTCAGAGCCAATATAATGCCGTTTTTTCAAAACGATCAGGAGTACAGCGGTATTTTCATAATCATGAACGACGTTACGGATATTGCGAAAAAAGAGATAGCGGAACAGGCAAGCCGATCAAAAAGCGATTTCCTTGCCCGTATGAGCCATGAGATACGCACGCCTATGAACGCAATTATAGGGATGTCGGAATTATCCTTGCGTGAAGAGCTGCCCGAAGCCGCTGCAGAATTTATTTCTACCATAAAACAGGCTGGCGAAAATCTGCTTGATATAATCAACGATATCCTTGACTTTACAAAAATAGAAACCGGCCAATTGGAAGTTATGACGGAAGAGTATACGTTTTCATCGCTTATCAACGACGTAATCAATATCATAAAGCCGAGGGTACTGGATTCCCGGCTGCGTTTTGTGGTAGACATTGACTGTGATTTGCCGAGCGTTTTCAAAGGCGATGCAGTGAGGATCCGTCAGGTGATGCTGAACCTTTTAAGCAACGCGGTAAAGTATACAAACAAAGGATATGTGGCGTTTTCGGTTAAAAGAGAAATCATCGATGACAACAAGGTTAATTTAATCATTAAAATTCAAGACAGCGGCAGGGGCATAAAGAGTGAAAATATAGGAGCGCTTTTTGGAGAGTTTGCCAGATTTGACATAAAAATGAACAAGGACAAAGAAGGTACAGGGTTAGGTCTTGCTATAACAAAAAACCTTGTTAACGCAATGAACGGAAATATTTATGTCGATTCAGAGGTCGGCAAAGGCTCGACCTTTACCGTTATTTTGCCGCAAGAGGTTCTAGACCATAAAAAATTAGCGCAGGTTAACACCCCTGAAGATCATAACGTACTCGTCTTTGAACGGCGTGAAATCTGTATTAACTCTATCACACGCACTATGGATGATTTAAGCGTAAAATACAAATTTGTTTCGTCCGCTTCAGAATTCCGCGATGAGCTTTTAAGCAGCCGGTACTCGTTTGTGTTTTTAGCGGCCGCTCTGTACAACAGTGTGAAAAATTTATTCGGCAAGATAAAAACCGGCACGGCAATTGTCCTGATTGCAGAATTCGGAGAGATTGTATCTATACCAAATATCAGTATACTAACCACGCCGGTTTTTTCTATTCCAATGGCAAATATTCTTAATGGTGTTTCCGACAGCTATACCTGGGCTTTTAATAGAAAATCTGTGGCGGAATTCTCGGCTCCTGACGCTAAAATATTGATTGTTGATGACATAAACACGAATCTCATTGTAGCGAATGGGCTGATGCAGCCATACAACATGAACATAGACTTGTGCTCCAGCGGTGCGGAGGCAATCACGGCAATAAAGTCCGTCCGTTATGACATCGTATTTATGGATCATATGATGCCGGAAATGAACGGCATTGAAGCCACGGAACGGATCAGGGCAATGGGGGTGTCAGATGCTTATTATGCTAATGTCCCCATTATCGCTTTGACTGCCAATGCCGTGTCCGGCACAAAAGAAATGTTAATCGCAAACGGTTTTAACGATTTCCTGTCAAAACCCATTGACACGATTAAACTTAAAGCAATTCTTGCCAAGTGGCTTCCTAAAGAAAAGCAGCGGGAACCTGCGCAAGAGCGTGCAGCTCAATCTCACACCGCGGTTTCAACTGACAAAACCGGTGTTATGATAAATATAGAAGGAATCGATGCAGGCAAGGGTGTGGCAATGATCGGCGGAAAGGTTAGTAATTATCTGAATACCCTTTCCATATACTGTGATGACGCTTATTCAAAAATAATTGAAATACAAAACTGTTTGAATAATAAAAATCTGGATTTATTTACAACGCATGTTCATGCGCTAAAGAGCGCATCAGCCAGCATCGGAGCGGACAGCATATCCGCCGCCGCCAATTCTTTAGAAATTGCCGGGATGCATATGGATACTGATTATATATATGAAAACACCGGCACATTTATAACAAACCTTGAAGCCTTATTAAGCCGTATACGTGAAGCATTATTGGTAATGCGGAATAAAACCGGCGATACACCCATAGATATAAACGCAGTTAAATGCGAGCTTATCAGGATAAAAGCAGCTTTTGAAAATTACGATGTCGGCGTTATAAGAGAAGCCTCAAAAAAATTAAAGGATACCGTTCATGCTCCCGGTATCGGCGATAAAATCAGACAGATTTTGAAACACAAGCTGAGCGGCGAATATAAGGAAGCTATATTATTGATTGAGGAAATAATTAAAGATATGCAGGGGAAGGAAGTTTGAGTGTCAAACTTTTACCCATATTATTTATTTTCGTTTTTATTGTCTTTCAAATATAATATTGAACAAAATAAGGCTGTCAAAGGCATAGCGGCTAAAATGCCAAAACTGCCTGCAAGAGCCTGTAAAATCTCAACAGCAATCATTTCACTGTTAAACAAATTCAAAGTAGAACCGGAGAAAACACTTAAAAGCAGAACAACAGATAAGGAACTGCCTATATAGGCAAGGATAAGCGTATTTGCCATACTGCCCATAATATCACGGCCAATATTGAGTCCCGAGCGGAATAATGAACTAAAACCTATAACCCCTGCTTTCTCTTTGATTTCCCATAACGAAGACGCGATAGAAATAGCTACATCCATAATAGCGCCCATCGCCCCAATAATAATTCCTGCAAAAATTAAAGCTCTTAAGTTAAGCTTAATACCGCCCGGCATATTAATTAAATAGCGTGAGTGTTCATCTACAATTCCTGATAAATTTAAAACTCTGTCCATAACAAGCGCAATAATACCTGCAACCAAAATACCGCTTACGCAGCCTGCTACAGAAGCAAGTGATTTTTTATTAAACCCAATCACAATTAAAAGCGTAACTACAGTTGTATATACACAAACAAGAATTGCCATTAAATAAATATTTTTTTCTGATAGAATGGCAGGAATAAAAACCGTAAAAATAGCGGCGCAGGTTAAACCAAGAGATAAAATTGTATTAACCCCTTTCCTTCTTCCCAGAATTAAGACGCATAAAACAAATAAAACACCAAGCCACACAAGGCCGTTAATCCGGTAAAAACCGTTAAAATGCCATTCGTTATTTGAATAAGTTAAAAGAACGGAAGCATTTCTGGAAATATCCCTGTCATTACTTGGCAGCATATTTATAAATCTTTGAGACGCTGTTACAATTTCGCCTTTTCGTCTTCCATTTAAGATCTTCGCTTCAAAAATAGTTTTGCTTCCCTGCATCATCAGCGGTATGTCATTATAATCATCATCAAAATCATCAAGAAAATCAAAATTATTTTCTATACGATCTACAATTCTCTCAACTTTCGCTCTGACAATTTCTTGTGACGGATTTTGAAAATTGATCATTCCAATTGATGCTATCTTGCTTCCAATAATCAGAAATAGAAAAGCTATAATAATTGTTGCTAAATATGTAATTCTAATTCTCATAAGGTTCTTCCATTGATTTATGTTACATTTAAATTGGTTTAAACAAACTCTTTGCTACTGTGCAAATTGGGCATTTATAGTCATCCGGCAGTTTTTCAAATTCTTCTTTGCTTCCGGAAAATTCATAACCGCATATACTGCATTTATATGAGCCGCCGGTTTTTTGTGTTTCTTCTATATAAGCGGATGCATTTTTCGGCGTTTTTCCTTTAATGACCCTGTGATAATATTCATAGGTCATAGGGTTTTCCTTCGATATATTCTCAGCTTCCTTCACTTCTGAAATGAAAATCGTATGCGTAAAGTTATCAATAAAATTAAGTACCTTGCATTGGATAAAGCCGGTAACACCTTCTTTTAAATACGGCATACCGGAAGGCGTAAATCCATAAGACACATCAGAAAACTTGTCTTTATCACGGCTGCTTGAAAATCCAAAAGCGCCTATTATATTTTCTTTAATGTTTTCAGAAATAATGGAAACAGCAAACTCCCCTGTCTTTTTAATACAGGCATTTGTAAAATTATCTTTATGAATACAAACCGACAATGTTACAGGCTGCGCTGTTGTTTGCACCACCGTGTTTACAACACAGCCGGCGTTTTTTTCATCATCCTTTGTACCAATAATATAAAGCCCGGAAGAAAGTTTAAATAAAGTTGTTATATCCATAAAAATAATCTCCAAATAAAAAAAATCCTGTTCCAAAACAAACCGTCCTGGAACAGGAGCATAAAGTTAGAAATTTACAGCTTTTAATTCAAAGTAACTTTGCGGATGAGCGCAAACAGGACATTTTACCGGCGCTTTTTCTCCGTCAAAAATGAAACCGCAATTACGGCAAATCCAAACGGATTTTTCTTTTTTGGCAAAGACAGCGCCTGTCTCTATATTTGCAAGCAGTTTAAGATAACGCTCTTCATGTTCCTTTTCAATTTTTCCTACCGCTTCAAAAAGGAAAGCAATATCGTTAAATCCTTCCTCTTTCGCTTCCGCTGCCATGCGCTTGTACATTTCTGTCCACTCGCCGTTTTCACCTGCTGCGGCAGCTTTGAGGTTTTCTGCTGTAGAAGGAACTTCGCCGCCGCATAACAGTTTAAACCATATTTTTGCGTGTTCTCTTTCATTACCTGCAGTTTCTTCAAAGATAGCTGCGATTTGTTCATAGCCGTCTTTCTTCGCTTTGGAAGCAAAATAAGTGTACTTATTGCGCGCCTGGCTTTCGCCGGCAAATGCTTCCATTAAATTTTTTTCTGTCTTTGTGCCTTTTAAACTAGCCATGATCTTTCTCCTTATAATTATTTATTTTAAAAGCGCTAAAGATGTACTTAAATTATTTTATCTTTGGAAATACATTCCCATGACCATGTCCGTCATCCCACTCTCTTGGTATATGCAGAGAATCGTTAACGATCCATCCGGTCTCAGTCCTGCCGTCGTTATTGAATGTAACAATAATTCTGTCATTCTCATTTGTTTTTGTATACGTTCCGCTTTTTCGTACATTATGCGCTAATACTGCAGTAAATTTTCCATCATCCAATAATTGAATTGTCTGGCCATGGTAACTGTATATTTCTGTAACCTTATTTTGATTAACATTGTATATTATGAATATTAACAAACCCGAAATGACAGCTATTGAAACGCAAATACCAGCTATGATTAGCTTCCTTTGCTTTGCTCTTTTTTCCGCTCTTTCTTTTTTTTGTGATTTTACTTTTTCTTTGACTACTTTTTTTGACATAATATCCTCCTTGTCCATATAGAATAAATAATTGCGGCAGGAGAAGCTATCAGAAGTTTAAACACACTTTTATAACTCTATTTTACATGTTTTTTGGAATTTTACAACCCCAGAATTAACTTTGCAAACGAAAAATACATAATCAGCGAAGCGGCATCCGCTATTGTAGTTATAACAGGAGCTGCCATCATTGCAGGATCAATTCCGATGCGCTTTGCAAGCATAGGCAGAAGAGCGCCAACAGATTTTGCGACAAGAACAGTACAGACAAGAGCAAGAGAAACAGTAACTGATAATAATACATTTCTGCCGTTCATAATGTAAATCCGCCCAAAATTGACCGCCGCCAATGCAGTGCCGCAAAGCAGCGCAACACGAATTTCCTTCCAGAACACACGGAGAAAATCTCTTAATCGTATATCACCTAACGCCATGCCGCGGATAATAAGAGTTGATGACTGGCATCCTGAATTTCCGCCGGTATCCATAAGCATTGGAATAAAAGCTACAAGAATAGGCATAAGCGCAAGGCTTTCTTCATAACCTTCTATAATTGCTGCTGTTATTGTTGCCGATAACATTAACACCAGAAGCCAGAGAAAACGGTTTTTAGCCAAACTAAAAATGCCTGTTTTCATATAAGGATCATCTGAAGGTTTCAAAGCGCCCATTTTTTCAATATCTTCCGTATCTTCCGCTACAATGACATCCATAATGTCATCAACAGTGATAATACCGACAAGCCGCTGTTCTTTATCTACCACAGGCATTGCCAAAAGATCATATTTTTTGAATTGACCGGCAACAATTTCCCTGTCGTCTGTTGTCTGAGCGAAAACGGGAGCTGCGTTCATTACATTATTAATTTTTTCCGCAGGATCGGAGAGCATGAGCGTTCTTGCTGTAACTTCACCTGCGAGCATTCTGTCATTACTTATCACATAACAGGTATTAATTGTTTCTTTGTCAGAGCCTGTTCTGCGGATGGCTTCAAAGGCTTCCTGCACTGACATATCTTCGCTTAAATTGATATATTCGGCAGTCATAATACTGCCGGCTGAATCATCAGGGTATTGCAAAAACTGGTTTATAACTTTTCTTTTTTCTGTCTGGACATTTTGCAAAACACGTTTAACTACGGCGGCAGGCATCTCTTCGATAAAATCAACAGCGTCGTCTACGAATAACGTATTAACGATTTCACTTATTTCCGCATCGGAAAAAGCCTCGATGATGGATTGCTGATGTCCGCTGTCCATATTTGCAAAAACATCAGATGCTATTGCCTTGGGTAAAACGCTGAACATCTGGACAAATTTATCTTTTTCCAGATATTCCAGAATTTCTGCAATATCTACAGTGTTCATACCTGAAAGCGATGTCTTCAGCTTCGGTATATCAACATCGCCGTCCATAATGTGCAGTAAAATTTCTTCTTTATTCATTTTAGCATCCTTAATAAATTATTTTTCTGAAAAATTATTAATTTACCGTTTCGTACGGCCAGTTAATAATTCCGCCAAAGTCATTAACATTTGAATAACCCAATTCCGCCAAAACAGCTGCCGATGATGCACTCCTGCGGCCGCTCCTGCAGTAAATCAATATAACAGCTTTTTTATCCGGTAATTCAGCTTCGGCTCTTTGTTTTAATTCATAATCAGGAATAAGAACGGCCCCATCGATTCTTATTTCCGCAAACTCCTGTATAGTACGAACATCCAGCAGAATATAACTATCCAATTCATTCATCATCCTGTGCGCTTCCTGCGCATTAATAGTCCGCCAGCCATTTCCGGTATTATTTAAATCATCAGCATTGCATCGCGTACAAGCTGTAATCAGAAAAAACAGAACTGTAGTAATTGCAATAAAATACTTTGCTGTATACATGCTTTTCTTAATCTCCATTTTTAAATAATTAATATTTTTTATTATACATTACCTTTTAAATTTTCTCAATGCCTTTTCATGCTTAAAAGCCAGGGGTTTTTCGTTAAGTGTTATATATTTTTTTATTCCAGACAGCACTTCATATTTTGCTTGTTAGACGCAATACGGCCCAAAATATACTTCAGCCTATTTTACATTAATACAAACAAGAAATTAATTGATAAAATATTAATAATGGTATATAATAGATTTCATTAAAAAGGAGATTAATATGAACAAAAAAATATTTGTGTTATTACTGGTAATAGCAATAATTGCCGCAGCCTGTACTCCAAAATCCGGCACTTTAGATTATAGTAAAATTCCTTCAGAAAATTCTATATACTACAGAGAAAATGAATTCCAGGCACAAACCCCGTCAGCTGATTTTGAAGCGGACGGCAATCAACTGACCTTCGCAACAGAAGAAACATTATTCACCGGAGAACATAGCTATAACGTAGAATTCAACAATGAAACAATTCCTGTTACTGTTTTTCGTACCGCAATAAATGAATGGACAGACAGCATAGACAAGCTGGTTTTTGTTTATGATGGCATAACGCATACATTTCATTTTAACGGATTAGAAATGGATGAAGCGGGCGGCTATAATATTTTTGCTGATGATTATAATTTTGACGGATTTATGGATATCAACTTCATACATTATGTCGGCCTATGGGTAAGCACAAATGATTATATTTACCTGTACGACGGGCAAACAAAAAGTTATTCTCTTCAAAATGAGTTATCAGGAGACGGCAAAATTGAGGTTGACAGTGAAACACAAACATTAAGGCAAACAAAACAGTTCTTTAGTACTGCTTTAGAACATAATACTTCCAAAACCAGTGATTATAAATGGGAAAACGGCGAATTAATACTATTCCGTACTGAGAATATTGAATATGATGGAACTTTGGAAATGCATATAGGTACTACCCGAACCCTGCAAAACGACGGAACATGGACAGAGCATAAGGAACGGGCACAACCGGCGACACCTTAATATATATTTGTATACCTACATAGAACTACATGGAAGAAGTTTTCTTCTTATCTTCCTGCCGAACTTCCAGCCGACTATAAATCCGGGGATAAGGCCGATACCAAATGTTGGAATACCTAATATAAGCGCCAAAAGAATGGCGGCAACTATATGAGTTTTTTCGTATAATTTATAGAAGAAAATAATTTTAAACGGTGATTTTTTCATCTTGTGCATTCCGTTTATATAACCTGCTTTTTCGGCTTTCTCAAACCATTTCATCGCTTCTTGTTCGTCTTTCTCAACGCCGTAGCCCTGATCATAACATTCAGCCAAACCTGCGTAGGCTCTTCTATTGCCATTCTCAGCCGCTGCCTTGAACAAGGTAAAACAACGCTTTTCAAAACCGCTTATATCCATGCCGTATTCACTGACAAATTCGTCCAGGCTTACTTCGACTGAAGCATTATCTCTTATTACATATCTGGAATATGTCGCGCTATAATCACCATTTACAGCATCGCAACAGTCTAAAAATGCTTTATCCGTATCGCCAATTGATGCGTACAATTCGCTTCGGTAGATGTGGGTAAATTGCTTGGTAACAGCGCGTGATTTTATCGCCTTGTTGTAACATTCAAGAGCTTTGTTATCCCCTTGTTTGAAATATATGTACCCCTTTCTGGCGAGCGCCTTTCCGGCTGCCATAAGACTTGTTTCGATAGCTTTATCATACAATTTTAAAGCGCCGTCAAGATCGCCGTCATGAAACAGCGCATCTCCCTGATATGTAAAATCCATTGCTTTGTCAATATTTTTACTAACCGCATTTCCAACCGCATCTATTGCAATATTCGCAGCAGCCATTCCCAAACCTGTGGAATTTTGGCCTGTTGCTATATCAAATGAATTATCAATATTTGATTGAGCTACAGCTTTTGCATAAGCATCTGAATAACTGCTTCCTTCCTGGTAATAAACTTTACCGCCTGTATAAATCATGTACTTTGCCATTTTCTAACTCCTGTTTGCTTTTATTGATATAATGACAGTGTATCTTTTTACTCAGCTTTGGTATCCTGCAAAAAGGTACAGTTCCGGCTTGTTTGCGGGCTTCTTCCCCTGCAAAAAGGTATAGTTTTTTTTGTATTCAGCGTCCGTAGTGCCTCACGTAAAAACCTAACCCTAAAGGGTTGATGCCTCAAGATAAAAAATCTAACCATAAGAACCGAAGAGCAGAGGCTTCATGCCACTTACCCTGGAAACAAACTCAGGGACAG